>NZ_JAYMZR010000108.1:0-21886 GCF_035828615.1 Streptomyces sp. H27-D2
GTCGACGTTCCTCAGTGCGTCCGCACCCCACCACCACCTCATCCACCAGCTCCGGCGGAAACGCACGCGTGAGCACTCCCAGAGCGATGCGATCCGAAAACCGATCACCCTGAACTTCCTTCAACTGGCCGGGCCTTGGCACACCAACTCAACGAGCCAGCACCAGCAAAGTCACCGGTATTGTCACTAGATGATCGATTCCAAGGGATCGGCTGCGCGCATGGGGCGAGGGCGCCCTGGACCGGGCGTGCGGGACGGTGGTGGGTAAACGCCAGGCCGAGCAGCTGGTGGTGGAAGCGGCCCGTGACATCGACGCCTTCTACGGCCAGAAGATCCCGCCCCGGCGACGGCCGAGAGTGTCCTGGTGCTGCAGGCGGACGCGAAGGGCATCGTCATGCGGCCCGAGGCCCTGCGCGAGGCGACCCGCAAAGCCCTGGCCAAGAACCGGACGGCGCGGTGCCGGCTCGCGCCCGGTGAGAAGGCGAACCGGAAGCGGATGGCGACTCTGGCCTGCGTCTTCGATGCCGAGCCGGCGCCCAGGCGTCCGCAGGACGTGATCGCTCCGCCGCAGGGACGCAGCGGCGAGCGGACCCGGCGTCCCGGGCCGAAAGCGCGGGCGAAATGGCTGACCGGTTCGGTCTGCGACGAACCCGCGGCGGTGATCGCGGCCGCGTTCGACCAGGCCGAAGCCCGCGATCCCGGCCACCTCCGTGACTGGCTCTGCCTGGTCGACGGTGCTGCCCACCAGCTCGACCTCATCCACGCCGAGGCCGAACAACGCGGTATCCAGCTGCACGTCCTGCTCGATTTCGTACACGTCATGGAATACGCGTGGGCGGCGGCGCACTGTTTCCACCGGCCCGGCAGCCCCGAGGCCCAGGCCTGGGTCGGCGGACACCTGACGACGATCCTGCACGGCCAGGCCGCCCGGGCCGCCGCCGAGATCGAGGCACAGGCCACCCGATCGGGCCTGGCCCGCTCCAGCCGGAAGGGCGCCACCGACTGCGTCCGCTACCTCACCGGCCACCTCGGCCAACTCCACTACGACCTCGCCCTCAAGCGCGGCTGGCCGATCGCGACCGGCGCGATCGAGGGAGCATGCAGGCACATCATCGGTGATCGTCTGGCGATTACAGGAGCCCGCTGGGGACTTGCCGGCGCCGAAGCCGTCCTGAAATTCCGTACGTTGCTCGACAACGGCGACTTCGACACCTACTGGATCTACCACCGCCGTCGCGAGCACGAACGCCTCTACCCCGCCCCCGAGGCCTACCAACTCACCGCGTAACACCCCGCTGCGTTCCCAGAGAACGAGCCACACCCTTCTTCGAACCCTCAACTACACTTCCCGAAGCCGCATAGCCCCGTGTCCGAGGTCCAGGGCCAGGCCCCCTTGGGCTGCTGCCACAAGGGGCGGCCTGCTCCACCTTCAGCGCTTCGCGCGTACGCACGGCAACCATTGCTGCGACGCGCTTGCTGGGATGCCCTGCACCAACCAGTAGATGCTGCCTCCTGGGGCGCCGACCTCGAAACAGCGTTTCGGTCAAGCCCTGCTGGTGCCCCGTCACCCGGTTCCGGACCGCTTGTGCAAATATGGTCCACGGCGGAAGGAAAGGGGCCCCGTTCGACCAAACGGAGCCTTGCAGGGAAAGAGCAAGGGGACCCGCCGTTCGAACTAACCGGGGGCATGGGATGGACAGCGCTGTGGCGCGATCTGCACTACGGAACAACTGACACCGACCATTGCAAATCGGGCGGACCCGACCACAAGGTTCGTTCTACTCGCCGGGCTCTCCTCCACCACCCATTCGGAGCACGGAGTCCGGCGGGCGACACGGCGACTGTCAGCACTCTAAGGAGCGACAGTCGCGAGCAGGGGGACCGAATCATTCATGTCGTGGCGAACCATCATTTCCAGCTCGGCGTACACCAGGCTAAGAGAATCCCGCAGGCAGCCTCCGGGCAACAGCCACGAATCCGAGCGGCAGCTGGAACATCGTATCCGTCGCCTGCTGCGCACGCTCAACGTGCGCCCTCCGCTCAGCGTGAAAGAGCTGTGCCAAGCGCTTTCACAGAGCAGGGGTCGACACATCGAGTTGCGGTCGTATCCTCTGCCGCCGGCCGGTCCGATCGGCCTGTGGTTCGAAACTGCCAACGCGGATCTGATCATTTTCCAGAGGGACACGACGCCGCTCCATCAGGACCACATCATCCTGCACGAGGTGGGCCACATCCTGGCTGATCATCACGGCCCAAGCGTCGATACCCAATGGGATGCCCTGTTGCCAGGCCTCGAGATCGGCGCGATACATCGTGCGTTGCAGCGCTGCTCGTACGACACCGAACAAGAGCACGAAGCCGAACTCATCGCGACGATCATCCTGGAGTGGGCTTCCGTGCTCGACCGCGTAACGCCTTCCGGCTCCACTGACCCTTCGACGCAGCGGATTCAGGCCGCGTTGGGAGACAAGCAGGGATGGCTGTGACGGTGACTTTTCTCTTCCTGTCCGCGCTTGCAGGCGCCATCGCGTGGAAGCTCTTGCAGCTCTCCAAGGACCCGGGAAACGCTCCACTCCGTGCGGTCACTCTGTGTCTGGTCTGTGCGGGCTGCTCCTACCCGGTGGCGATGCCCGGAGGGGCCACCGGGCTCGATGCCGTTGCCGGGCACGGCGCAGCCAAGCTGGCTCAGAACGTGCTCTTGCTGGCGACGTGCTATTTCCTCATGTGCTTCTACCTCTACTCGGCGGCAGACGGCCGCGCGGGGCGCCGACGGGCTCGACGCGAGGCCGTAGCGCTGTTTCTGGTCATCGTGGTAATCACAGCCATAACGATCACCGCGCCACGCACCGCGCTGGACGGCAGCTTTTCCACGGCGGACATGACCGTCCCCCACGTCGCTGCGTTCTATTGCGTAGCGGGCCTCTACCTGATGTACGCCCTCACGGCTGCCTTCGGCTGGACACAGCGCTACGCCCGTATCTCTCAGCGCCCGCTGTCCACCGGCCTGTGGCTGGTCGCAGTGGGACTGGCCGGCATGGCGGCGGCTTGTCTCATCCGTGCTGTTTTCGTGGTGATCCGAAGTCAGGGCAGCCCGGTCCCGAGCGCGCTGACGTTGGCCACATCCCTTCTGTTGGTGACGACGGTCCCCTTGTTCGTGGTCGGCGTCACCTATCCCGGCGTCCACAATCGCATCACCGCCATGCGGATATGGCATCAGCACCGCCAACACCACCGTCAGCTTTACCCGTTGTGGTCGCTGCTGTCCGAGGCGTTTCCCCACACAGTGCTCCCCACCAGCGACTCTGCCTCCTGGCACGACCGGTGGCGTGCACGCGGCGTGCATCGCCGCTATCACCGGCGCATCATCGAATGCCGCGACGGCCTGGTGCAGATCAGTCCCTACCTCGCCCCGCAGCGCCACAACGCCGTGGCCTCTGCCACGACGACGCCCGAGCGCGTGGCTCAGCGACTGCGAGACATCACGCACCCACGCGAGCGCGGTGCGCCGGGTCCGGAGCCGCAACCATCGCTGGCCCTACCTTCGCGGCGAGACCGGGATGCCGATGTGCAACAGCTCCTGTCGCTGTCCGACGCCCTACGCACCACCACCTGACCAACACCAGTGGAAGTGAATTGACGTGCTGATTGCCGCTGCCCGCGTGATCACCGGAATCCCGGGCGAAGTCATCCTTGACGGCGCAGTCCTCATCGATGGACAGACGATCGTCGCAGTGGGCCCGCGCGCTGAAATCCAGACTCAGGCACCGGCCGGCGAACCTCAGCTGGTGTTTCCTGAGTCCACGGTCATGCCGGGGTTGATCGATGCGCACGTCCACCTGGCCTTTGACGCAGGCCCGGATCCTGTCGCGACTCTTCAAAACCGCGACGACGACGGCCTGCTGAAGGACATGGAAGCCCGAGCAGAGCAGCTCCTGGGCATCGGCGTCACGACCGTACGCGACCTAGGCGACCGCAACGGCCAGGCATTGCGCCTGGCTGACGCTATCGCTCGCGGCGCTGCCCCCGGCCCACGCATCATCTCCGCTGCCACACCGGTCACTCCGCCCGGCGGCCACTGCTGGTTTCTCGGCGGGGAGGTGTCCGGCGTCGACGAGATCCGCACCCTTGTCCGACGCAACGCTGCCGCAGGCGCAAAGGTCATCAAGGTGATGGAAACCGGAGGCGGTCTCACCAAGGGCGGTGCCAAGAGCTGGGAGTCTCAGTTCAGCCCGGACGAGCTGGCCGCGCTTGTCGACGAGGCGCATCGGGCCGGGCTCCCTGTCGCAGCCCACGCCCATGGCACAGATGGCATCGCAGCCGCGGTGGAGGCCGGAGTCAACACCCTTGAGCACTGCACCTGGATGACACCCGAGGGCTTCGAACTACGAGAAGACGTCCTGGCGCAGATCATCGCAAAGGGCATCTATGTCTGCCCCACAGTAAGCCCCCACTGGCAGATGCTGCCCAAGGTCTTCGGTCCCGAGAAGGCCACGGCAATGTTTGGCCTCGTGCGGCGGATGGCCGATGCCGGTGTCCGTCTGGTCGCAGGCACTGACGCCGGAGTTCAGCGCTCCGGATTCGACGGGCTGGTCTCCAGTCTGGCGTTCTACGAGCATCTGGGGTTGCCCAACGACCGCATCATCGAGATGGCCACGGCCGAGGCGGCTCGCGCACTGGGTGTGGGGGGCCAAGCCGGACAGCTCGCCCGGGGTTACAGCGCTGACCTCCTCGTGGTGGACGGCGACCCGCTCACCGATCTCAGGTCGCTAAGCGCGGTCAAGGCCGTCTTCGCGGCGGGCGCCCGCTACCAGGCCACCGAACGACCGCAGCCGTAGAGCACCGACGATCAAAAAGGGGGGCTATGCCCGGGGCCCGAGGCCCCGGGCAGATCTCGTTCCTGCATCTCCGCGACAACGTCGTTGAGGAAGGACAGGACGTCCTCCGGCAGGCCTTCCGGGCCAAGCCCGCGGGCCTCCACCCGGCCGACCACTCCCTTGCGGGCGGATGCCAGAAGCCGTAGACCTTCAAATACCTGCCGAGCCACGGCGTCGTCGGGCTGAAAAAACATGGGGGAGACGCCGAACACACTGGCCAGTCCGTCGCAGACGACAGGCGAGGTCGCAGGCTCCGCTCCGGTCCGCAGATCGCGCACACCCTCCTCGGAGATGACCGGTCCACCAGCATGGCTGTTGACCGCTTCGGCGATCTCCGCATCCGAGGGCGGTGTCTGCTTGCCAGGATATGAGTGCTTCAGCAGGTAGGTGATTTTCTCCGCCAGCGATCGAGGCACCTGTGCGCGAGGACGGGCGATGGCACTCGCCGGGGCAGCAACGTGGTGGCCGAACGACCGCTCCTGAGCCGCCAACAACTCTTCCAGGCTCACCCGGTACCCCTGGGCGAGAAAACCGGCATAGCTGTCCTTCAGGCGCCGCTTACCGCGCTCGGCGTTGGCCACAGGGCCCGCACTCTTGGTCCCGATCAAGTCCTTTGTCTGGTACTGGGAATATCCGGCGTCGCATCGCAGATCGGCCAGATCCGGCAGGCCGGCCCGCGGGAAGAGATCGTCCAGAGCCCACCTGAGCACCCTGGCGAGGACGGGCAGTTTCTCACCGTCAGGAGATGACTGCCCAGTTTCCCAGCTCGCGACGGTCGGATCAGCGACACCGACCGCCTTCGCGACCTCACTCTGCGTAAGTTCGGCGGCGCGTCGCACTGCCCGCACTCGGCGTCCGTCGAAGCGACGAGCAGGCATGTCGTATCCCTCAAGCTTGGTTGTCTAAACGAAGGAAACCTTAGACAGTTGACCGGGTTTCCAAATCAGGGTAGCTTCAATTTGGCGAACGCGCGGCCTTGAGCGTCCACCGAACAGCATCCTCCACCAGCCCTTTACTTGGCCACCACACCATTCAGCTACTTGAGTGACTCCGCCTTGCGGCCGACGTCACCATCCGCTGACCCCTGAGTCCATCCAACGAAGACCAACCGCACGGCGGGATCGAGCATGAAGCAACCTGCACAGAACACGGGAGAAGGAATGGGACGCGAAGAACACGGCACCGCCGTCGCAACCGTCCATGAACTCTTCAAGCAGTACGACTCTCGCACCGTATTGGACAGAGTCAGCTTCAGAATCCTGCAGGGGGAAGTCTTCGGGCTGCTCGGGCCCAACGGGGCAGGCAAGACGACGCTCCTGGAATGCCTGACGGGGCTGCGCAAACCGACTTCCGGCTCCATCGACGTCTTGGGATCCGACCCGTCGTCCAGGGATTCAGCATGGCGCCGAATGGTCGCGGTGCAGCCTCAGGAGGCCACGCTCTTCCCCCAGTTGTCGGTGCGGGAGACGGTCGAGCTGTGGGCCTCGTTCTACGAGGAGCACGATGAAGTCGACGCAGTGCTGGAACGTGTCGGGCTGCTGGAGGAGGGGCATCAACGCGTGAAGGCGCTGTCCGGTGGACAGGCACGGCGGCTGCTTCTCGCAGTTACGGTCATCGGTCGCCCGCGCGTACTCGTCCTTGACGAACCGGCCGCCGGACTCGACCCACAGGCCAAGGAACACCTGTGGGATGTCATCCGGAAGCACCGCGACACGGGAGGCACGGTGCTCCTCACCACGCACGACATGAACGAGGCGTCGGAACTGTGCGACCGGGTGGCGGTCCTCGTCGGGGGACGTATCGCCGCCTGTGACACACCGGCCCGCCTGGTCTCGGAACTCGCGGACAGCAGCACTGTTTCCTTCACGACGTCAGCCGACGCGGATCTCACCGAGATCAGCACCTTCCCTGGGGTCACAGCGATGGAGAGCGCTGCCACCCCCGAGGGCCGGATCGCCGTCCAGGTGCGAACCACGATCGGCGATCAGACCCTGAGGCGTATCGCTGCCGACCAGAACTTGCTGGCCACCGATCTCGGTGTCAGCAGGGGCGGGCTGGACGCGGTCTTCCGCAGCCTCGCCACCGGCAAACCGTCGCTCGACAGCAAGCCCAAGCAGCAAAAGGCGGAACACTGATGAGTGGGATGACCCCCGCATTTCGCCAGATGGTCAAGACGAACTCCCGGGAGCTCTTCCGCGACGGAAAGACCGCATTCTTCACCCTGGTGTTCCCCCTTCTCTTCCTCGCGATGTTTCTCGGGTTGGGCACTCTGACCGCAGGCAGCTCTTACCGCATGGCGGTGATAACCGCATCAGAACAGACGGCGCCCATCGAGAATTTGGAAAAGGTCGATGGCTTTCACGTGGACAAGTGGAAGAAGGCAGACCCGCCCCGAACTGGCGACCTGGCGGGCTACGACGCGATCGTGAGCGTCACATCAACATCAGCCACCGTTGTCATCGACCCGGGCAAGTTCGGCGCGCTGAAGAATCTGCGATCCGCTCTCTCGGATAGCGGCATCAGCGAAGCGCGTACGAACTTCACCACGCCCGAGGGCGGGGCCCCCTTCGACCCGCTCAAGGCAGCCCTGCCGACGGGGCTGCTCATGGCCTTGATGTCCATCGCCTTCTTCGGCACCGCGACTCCGCTGATCGCCCTGCGGGCACGGGGCACACTGCGGTTGCTCGGCACCACTCCGCTGAGCCGGATGACGTTCGTACTCGCCCAGGCACCCGTCCGACTGGCGCTGGTCGCCGCACAACTGGTGATACTCGGCGTCGTCGCGGTCTGGATGGACTTCCTTCCGCTCGCCGGCACGCTCCGACTGATGGGTACGGGACTGCTCGGCGCGGTCATGCTGTTCGCCTTGGGCTACCTGATCGCCTCTCGCATGCGCAACGCCGAAGTAGTGAATGGCCTGCTGGGCCTGTTGATGCCCCTCGTCCTCTTCTCCAGCGGGCTGTTCCTGCCCATGGACATGCTCCCTTCGGGGGCGGAGACCATCTCGAACGCGCTGCCCACGACCTACCTGGTGGACGCGCTCAACCATGACCTCAACGTGGCTGCATCCACCCACAGTCTCACTGCCGACTGGCTGATCCTCCTGGCCGGCGCGATCGCCTTCGGCGGGCTCGCCGCCCGCCTGTTCCGTTGGGACCAGGGAGAAGAACGATGAAAAATGCCGCACTGCAGGCCGGCCTCGGTCGTCTCACCGACCTCGATGCCCTGGTGGGCCCCTATGGAGTCGTGGAAAGAACCCACCGGCTGCCCAACCACCCAGGGGACCCCCGGTTCCCGATCTACTCCGCATCCCTCGGCGAGATCGGTCATGTCGCCGACAATGTCGCCGAGTCCACCCGAGGACGCAACGCCCGGGGCGAGATGGACGGAGCCGGTGGCGCCGCCGATCCGGAACGGGCGGCCTGGCTGAGCGTCGCCGAAGCCCTGGAGCGCTACGCCACCTCGGTGGTACAGCCCGCGAGCGTGATCTGGGCGACCGCGGAGGAACTCGGCGAGGACGCGATCGATCTGACGTCGCTGCCACGCTGCTCCGAACAGGAACTGTCCCACCCCCGAGCGCTCACCTTCGACGTCGACACCGCGTCACCGATGCGCTGGGTCCGTGGATGGTCACTCACCCTGGAAAAGCCTCAGTGGGTACCGGCGGTGGGGGTGTGGATGCACATCCCGCCCCAGTCCAGGGGCGAACGCTATGCGAACCCCATTTCTACCGGATGCGCCACGCACACGGACCTCGCCCAGGCACTGGTCAATGCGGTGTGTGAGGTGGTGGAGCGTGACGCGATCGCACTGACCTGGTACCAGCGTCTGGCACTGCCGCGGATCGAGTTCGATGCCGTACCGGAAAATCTGGCCCCGTTCCTGGAGAAGTCCCGCGGCAGTCTGGTCGAAACCGTCTTCTTCGACGCGACCACCGACCTCGGGATCCCGACGGTGTACTCAGTCGACCTCACTCCGCACAACGAAGTACTGGGGCAGATGGTGATGTGCAACACCAGCCTGGACCCGGCCGATTCGATCGCCAAAATCATTCGCGAATCCGCGTCGTCCCGTATCGCCATGCAAGTCCGTCGCGAGATGCCGGACTCCGTGGACGACTTCCTGCACGTTTTTCACGGCGCCTCGTACATGGGGCGGCCGGAGCGACGTGGGGACTACGACTTCCTCCTCAAAAACGACGCCCGCCGCCCGTTCAGCGCCCTGCCCACCATGACCAGCGGCGACAGCGGACGCGACCTCACGCTGCTCGTGGACCGGCTCAAGCAGGCCGGCTGCAATGTGGTCGCCGTGGAATGCACGACGGACGAAGCCCGCGACGTGGGCTTCAGAGTGGTCCGCGTCATCATCCCGGAACTGATGCCGCTGTCCTTCACGCACCGGGCCCGCTTCCTGGCGCATCCCCGTCTGTACGAAGCACCGGCTCGCATGGGATATCCAGTGCGGAGCGAGGCGGACATCAACCCGCTGCCGCAGCCCTTCGCCTGAACGCCGACAGACACCTCATACCCAGAGAAGGCAAATCCATGACGAAGGTGCACGTCCTCGCGGTGGGTGGATTCGGGTCGGCCGTGGCCGACCGGTTGCGACTCGAGCGCCACGACATCACGGTGACCTCGGACCAGAACAGCGCTTTGGAGCACTCCTCCGTCTGGCCGGCGGCCCAGGTCAGGATCCTCGCCACCTGGCGAGAGGCCCCCAGGCTGGCGGAGATTCTGGACGCCCGATCGGCCGACTGGGGCACCGCCTGGTTCCCCGTGGTTGCCGAGCACCCCCGGCTCCGCATCGGTCCGGTGGTCGTGCCCGGTGAAGGCGCTTGTTACCGCTGTTTCCGGCGACGGCGCAGCCAGCACGAGCGAGACGGTGCACACACCGCCACCCTGCACGCCCATTACGACACCTTCCCCGCGGCGGGAACCGGCGGTTTCCTTCCCCACCACGTAGACATGGCGGCCGGCATGGCCCTTGACGTACTGCGCCGCTTCGAGGCGGGAGCCTCCGCCGAGCTCGCCGGAAACGTACGCCACTGGCATCTCCTCGAACAGCACGTGATGGGCGCAAGAGTGGTCGGTGTGCACGGATGCGACCGCTGCCGCACCTCGACGGCGGACCCTGCCACGGCGACCTGGGAAGAGCTGGCCCGGGACCTGGCTCCCCTCCTGACATCCCATGGTGAGGCCCCTGTACCCGCCCACGGTGGCCCCACGGCTGCACCGTCGATATCCGCTCATCAGTGAGGTAGCGCCATGGCCGACAACAAACTCGTATCCGCGGAGGACATGCGACGCGCTGTCGCACAGGATCCGCAGTTCAACGCCCCCGTCCGCCCCGCTCTGTGCCGTGGCCTGGTCGTGGTGCCCTTTACGGGCGGGCTGCTCATCGAAGGCGGGCCCACACGACAGGTACTGCGCGGCGCCGCCACCCGTGAGCTGATCCCGAACCTCCTTCCCCTGCTCGACGGCACGAGAGACGCGGTGGAGGTAGCCGGGGAGGCCGGCGTCCCTGTACAGCACGTGGAACAGGCTCTCGCCCTCCTCTACACTTGCGGACTTCTGGAAGAAGGTGCAGCCGCGGCAAGCCCTGCCGTGGACACCCCCGCGGCCGTCTTCCTGTCGCGCAATCTTGACTCCACGAGGGTCAACCGCAACGCGTCCGAAGTGCTGGAACGGCTGAGAAGCACCCGGGTGGCCGTGAGCTGCGAGGGCGAGACCGGAGCCCTGCTCCAGGAAAGCCTCGTCGCTGCCGGCTTTGCCCATGTGTCTCAAGGGCCGGGTGTCCCCGAGGGCGAACCAGATCTGGTGGTCGCGGTCGGCGTCGGTGCGGGAACGGATCTGCGTGCGGTGGGTCAGTGGTGCGCGGCCCGTGGGACTGCGATGTTGCCGGCGCATCTCCTCGGCTCCACACTGGATCTCGGTCCGTACATCGATCCCGCATTCACCGTCTCCTACGACGATGTGGAGCGCCAGCGCGCCGCGGCCGCGGTCACGGCTGCGAAGCGGCAGAACTCCACGCGGGACGAAACGGCTACACGCGCCATGGCCATCGCCATGATTACCAATCAAGTGACGGCGATCGTGGGGCGAGTGGGCTCCACCGTGGTGCTCCGAGGCCTCGTCCGGACCGACCTGGACGCGTGGCAGCAGGACCTGTACGTCATGGCTCCCGTCCCCGAGCAGACGGACCGCAGGTCGTCACTGACGGCGGCGGGCGTCCCGCTCGCTCTCGCGTTCGAGACCTCGGTCGGTTTCCCCCCTCGGAAACTCCTGAACCCTCGCGACCATCAGGTGCATTACAAGCCGGGTAACGTCGCGCTGCAGCACGAGGGCAAGCGCTGGCCGAGCGCGCCCACGCTCGCCCTTCCGACGGAAGGGGTACTGCCACAGGCAGCGCTGGAAGCGGCGACGCCGCCGGCGGTCGACCAGATCGATCTCTCCCATCTGGCGTCGCTCCTTCTGGTCGCCGCCGGGCGCAAGGACGAGGCGGGTTCGGCCCGGAGCGTCCCACGCTGGTCACCCACCGGAGGGAATCTGGGTTCGGTGACCCTTCACGCGGTCGTCCGGGACGTGACAGGTGTCCCGGCTGGTACGTGGGGTTACGACGCGGCCGGCCACCGCTTGGCCCAGCTGCCCGGCGCCGCGGACGTTGCGCAACTGCCCGGACCCTGGGCCGCAGCGACGATCGTCTTCACCGGTGCCCTGGCCCGCGTGGCATCCAAGTACTCCACCTTCGCCTGGCGCATCGTTCACCTCGACGCCGGTGTAGCCATCGCGCAGCTGGCCCATGCAGCGCGTTCCCTCGGTATCTCGGCTCGCCCGCTGGACCGTTGGGACGACACAGCGCTCGCTGCGGCCTTCGATCTCGATCTCGATGCCGAGCCCATCACGGGCGTGCTGGAGCTCCGTCCCTTCACCACAGAAGAGGCCTGATTCATGCAGACGAAGTCTCCGTTGCCCGCGCTTCTCGACTCCAGCGAAGTGATGCGGCAGTTGCAGGTGCGCGCCCGGCTGGACTCCGAAGCCCTGCGTGAAGCACCGGGCACGCCGACTCCCGAACTTCGTGGAGCTCTCCAGGCAGCCGGTGCGACGCACCACGACAGGACGGCCGCTGTCGCGGCGCCACCGAGTGAGCAGTCGCTGGAAGCAGTACTGCGCCGGCGGTCGTCGGTGCGTACCTACGCCCCGCAGGCCGTGCCGGTAGAAGTCCTCGCGGCCGTGGTCGAGCGCGCTGCGGCGTTCGACCGCTCCGCCTGGCCTGACCACGATGCCGGAGTCGAACTCGAGTTCCTCGTGGCGGCTCGCAACGTAGCCGGGTTGTCCACCGGCATTCACCTCTACTCACCAACGGGCGGGGAATTCATCCGGCTCGCGGATCTCCCGGATGGAGAGGCAGCGGGTGACCTGGTCCTCCAGCTCGAGTTCGCCGACGCACCAGCGATCGTCATGACGTGCGGCCCCATGGCGGCTTCACTGGACCGTCACGGCGAACACGGCCACCGACTACTGCTCACCCGGGCCGGCGCCGCCGCCCAGACAGCGTGGCTCACAGCTCTGGACCGCGGACTGGTCGGCAGCATCTTCGCCGGCTTCCTGGCCTCGGCGCTCAAGCCACTGGTGCCGGCGGACGGCTACCGCAGCGCCCAGCTGCTGGCCTTCTCCTGCGGCTACCCGCTCGCCGCTGACGAATTCTGACAGCGACAGCACCACACCGCGCCACCCCAAGACTCCGCGCCCGGACAGGGTGCGGTCAAGCGGCGGCTTCCACTCGTGTCGACCGTCGATCACGCAAGACACCACACAAGGAGCGGCGCAATGCCCAACGACACCGACGTGATCATCGACCTGTTCGCCGAGGACGCCTCTCTGACGATCGACGCCCTGCCGACCGACTCGGCGCTGGCGTCCATCTCGACGGCCGGCACGTTCGGCTCCCTCGGCGGATCCACCGTCGGCACCGCCGCCACCGCCAGTTCCCAGGGCTGACCAACCGTCCGTAACCAGCAATATCCGCAAGGAGATTCACAGTGAACGACACCGCGATCATCGACCTGTTCGCCGAGGACATGGCCAGCGACCTCACCGCTGAAGTCCTCGACGACGCAGCGCTGCTGGGCACCTGGGGCTCGATCGGCACGTTCGGCAGTGCCACCTGCCCCGCGTCCACCGCCTCGACCGGCGGCAGCGCTTCTTCGTCCGGCTGAGCCGGGCCATGGCAGGCAACACGCCGGCCGCCGTCCATCCATAAAACACCGAAGAAAACAGGAGCACCAGCATGTACGCAGACAACAATGCCCAGGACGTCATGGCTATCGATCTGTCCGTGGAGGACATGACTGTGGAGCCGCTCGCCGACAGCGCCCTGCTGGGCACCGCCGCCTCGTTCGGCTCCGCCGCCTCGGCCAGCTGCCCGGCTGCCTGCGTCGGTACCGCCAGCAGCGCCTCTTCGGCCGGCTGATCGAGATTCCGCGCTGACCCCCTGCCCGGCCGGCACAGTCTCAGTGTGCCGGCCGGGCAGGGCCTCAGCATTATTCCCCTCAGGAGGCCAACCATGCGATCCACCGCCGCGGCTACCCCGCTCCAGGGAACCGCGCCAGACGACGGCGACTCGAAATCCGCGGACGCGAACACGACGGACACCGCATGGCTGGACACCGAGCCGTTGGCCTTGAGGGACACCATCGAGCAGACAGTGGGCCTCGACGGAAGGCCACTGCTCTTCGACGCCGAGACCGGCAAATACGTGGCTGTCTCGCAGGCAGGCACTGTCGTTCTCAAGCTCCTCACCGAGGGCGCCACCGCACGGGACGTGATCCGTCGCGTGACCTCGTCATCGTCCGCAGACCCCAGCCGTATCGAAACGGCAGTCGTACGCTTCCTGACCGAGGTCAGGCAGGCGGGAGTCCTGACACTCGAACCCCAGGAGCAGACTCGGCGCGAGCGCGTTCTGAAGTATTCGCTGCAACAGAAGATGCCGCGCAAGGCGCTGACGAGTTCCGTTCACGTCCTCCTGGAGCCCGTCGCCCGACTGGTTCAGAAGTCGCGCATCTCCATAGTGGTCGCCGCGTGGGCAGCTCTGACCCTCGGTGGCTTGGTCGCAGCCGGCTACGCCCTGGCCGAAGAGGGCATGCCTTCCTACTCCTCGTGGTCGTGGCTCGCAGCGCTGGTACTGATGCTCCAGATCGCTGTCCATGAGCTGTCACACGCGCTGGTATGCCAGACCTTGCGTGTCCCTGTCAGAGAAGCCGGTGTCACTCTGATGTTGTACGTGATGCCGGTGGCATACGTGGACCGTACGGACGCCTACCGGGTTCGCGGCCGCGCACCCCGCGCGCTCATCGCTCTGGCCGGCCCCATGAGCGATGCCATCTGGGCAGGCATCACCGGTGTGATTCTGCTCAACAGCAGCGGAGCGGTGCACGACATCGCGGGAGCACTACTCCAGCTGCAATTGCTGCTGATGATCGTAAATCTCAACCCGCTTCTGCCGTCGGACGGATATCACGCACTGGAGTCCGCCATGGGCTCCGTAAATATCCGAGGACGCTCCTTTGCCTTTCTGGTCCACCTGGTCACCAAGGCCCCGTTGCCCAGCCATCTCTTGGCAAGCAGCAGGCCCAAGCGCGTCGGATACTGCCTCTTCGGCCTGGTGTGCGGAATCTACGGTCTCCTCATGGTCGGGTTTGTCCTGATGTGGTGGTGGCACCTCATCGAAGGAGTCATACGCGGATGACCACGCAACCAGCGGCGCCCGTGCCCTGGAAGGGCTCACTGGCTGATGCCGCGGGCGACCTTGCTCCTCTTGTTTCCAGTTGCACTGTGCACCGGATCAACCAACTCCCTGTGGAAGCACTGGATATTGATCTCTCAATCACCTCGCAACACCTGCAGCGCGAGACAGCACTGGAACAGCGGCTCGTAGAACAGGCCGGTCCGCTGTCGGACGCTCTGCATGAAGCGATCCCCACGCTCGATGAAGCACCCGCAATTCGGCGCGCAGCCCTGGAACTACGCCGCGCCGTGCACAACCACCGGACCGCCAAGCTGTCGGCGGCCGTCGTTCAGGCACTGTCGGAGAGCCTCACCCGCCCCGCGATCCACATGATGACGCAATGGCTCGACGACATACGTAAGCTGGCCTCGCTTCGCACGCACACCGACGAACTGTACGAAGCAGAGACCGCACAAGCGACGAATCACCTCAGAACCGTACTCGCCGATCACCGCTTCGAGCAGGGCCTCTCCCATGCGAATCCCCACCTTCTGAGTCATCTGACGACCAGGCCGCTCGAACCGCATAGCAAGGCAGCCCGCTCAGTGCTCGGGTATGTCTCCAGAGCCGCCCTCAAGACGAGTCCTTTCAGCCGCCTAACAGCTCTGGCCCTTGATGGGCAACATGCCGATGGGGCCGGTCACAGCTACGCCGACCAGCAACACGTCCGCAGCTGGCTGGACACCCTGGCGCGGGACGAGCGGTTCGCGACGGCATTCCAGGTCGAACCCAACCAGTCGCTCCGTTACGTTGCCGACCACCCCTACCTGTTGATGCCCTCCTACGGCGGCTCCGGTGACGCCGCCTGGCGCACGGACTCGCTGGTCGACGCAGCCCTCTACGGCGGACTTTTGGAAGAGGTCATCCCGTGGCCCCGCATGACCATTGCCGAAAGCCTTGCCCGGATCGGCGGCGAAGACCCGTTCGGGGGGTTCCTGCGCCTGCTCGACACAGGCTGGCTCTGTCTCGTACTCCCGTGGAGCGCAGACGAGCAGCACCCTCTTCTGGCGCTTGCCCAGAAGGTTGAGCCACTCTGTCACCCGGTCGCTCAGCGGACCACGGAACTCTTGAGGAAACTGCAGGAAGAAGCAGCGGGGCTTCATCTGCTTTCGGGGAGCGAACGGGTTCGCACCGTGGGTCGCCTCGCCTCGGGCATCCGGTCGGCCCCAGAGGGGGACCCTCAACCGCCAGTGCACTTCGCAGTGTATGAGGATGCCGTCTCGGATATTCCGCTGAGCCTGCCGGCTCAGGGGATCCGGGAAGACCTGGCCGAACTGGGAGAGCTGATTCGTCCCTACATTTTCCGTTCGCATGTGTATGACTGGGTCCGTGACGAATTCGTGGTGAGGTACGGCACTGGCGGATACTGCTCGGACGCCTACGCGTTTCTATGGGCAGTTGCCGCTGCTCCCGGATTTGAAGGCAAACTTTTTCAGGCGCTTCAGCTCGACCACCGAGAGTCGGGGCGCCCCACGGACCGAGCCTGGCTGCCCGTAGCCGCCAGCAGCGCGCCCCCCACAGTGGCCGCCCTTTACCAGATAGCCAGCCAGTCGGCTGAAGACATCCAGCGTGGCCGGCACCAGACCGTTGTCAATCAGTACAACTCCGGGATCGGAGGGTTGATTGCGCGGTTCCGTCAGCAGTTGGACTCATCCGATGCCGCCCCCGGAGGTCTCACACAGCAGTTGCGCGGCTGGGTCGCGGAATTGTTTCCACAGGCCGACGCCCTCCAGGTCACCTTGGCCGGCGACGTCAACGGCATGCACTACGCGGCCGACGGTGTACTGCCCCAGCTCCGCTGGCCCAGTGAGCCTTCCAGGCAGAACGAGTCGCCGGCTTCGGATGTGGTCTTTGCGATGAGGCACGACCCGGTCACTGGAACCCTGGAATTCGTGGGTCGAGAGGGCAATGCCATTGCCCCGGTGTATCTGGGTGTTGTACCCCAGCATCTCATCCCGGGGGTCGCACGGTTGCTGCTCTGTCTCGCCGATCCATGGGTCAATGGCTCCCGGATGTGCTGCACGCGCAGCCCGATCGACGTGTCAGCGCCGCCTGTCGGCAAGGACATAGAAGTGATTCCCCGCAGGACGCACCGCCGTCTCGTACTACGGCGACGCACTTGGCGCTTTGACCCGTCCCTGCTGCCACGCCCCGACACCGATGAAGCCCATGCATCGTACTTTCGGCGCATACACAAGTGGCGCAGCAGCCATGGAATCCCGGACGAGGTGTTTGTTTCTGTCGAGTCCGCGTCGCCACTCACCCTGGCGGGCCCATCCAGCGGGAAGCCATTTTGGCTCTCATTCCGCAGTCCGCATGCAATATGGGCCGCAATCAACCACATCGGCAAAGCGAAGCAAGCAAAGGCCATCTGTCTGTCTGAGGCGCATCCGAACAGGTTCACCTTCTGGCTCCAGGACAACCTGGGACGTCATCACGCCGCTGAGCATGTGTCACTCATGCGGTGGGAGCGCCCCTGCCCAAAGAGCCCTCCGCCCGCTGAAAAAAGGAACGCCCGGTTGGGGGACATCCGATGAGCAACGCTCTCCTCGAAGCGGACTGGTGGTACGCCCGTCTTTACCCCGGTGGGATCGACCATCTGGACCTGGCGGTCTCCACATGCCTACCCCCGCTCGTTGAATTGGCGACCACTCACGGCGCCAATCGCTGGTTCTTCATCCAATACACCGACTGGAAAGGCCCCCATCTGCGACTTCGAGTCCATGGACCGCGAAACACACTGGACCTGCTGCATCGTCAACTACCGCGTCTGGAAATAGAGCTCAAGCAGCTGTCCCGTCGTCAGGTTTCGAGCCGTGGATCCCTGATTCCGTTGGAACTGCGCCCCTTCAGCGGCCGACACTCCGGCGCGGATGTGACGATCTACGAACCCGAGGACACTAAATACGGGGGGCCGGCCGGCACGGAACTCGCTGAGGGCGTATTCCAGCGCTCCAGCGAACTAGCCTTGTGGGCCGGCCGACTGCCGCGGCACCCAGATCGGGCAGCCCTGGCCGTGCTGTTGCTCAATGCCTCCGCGGCAGCGATTGAAGCATTGGGGCAAGACATTGATATCCCTCAGTTCTGGGAGCGGCACCTAGCCTGGTGGACTCATGACACGGGGAAGGAAGCTGAAGGGCTGCGCGCTCAACTCCGCAGCTCAGCTGGTGAGGACCTCTGGGGGATAGCTGTGAAAGTTGCCCTCCTGGCTTCCGATCCGGCCGTGCACGCCTACACGCAGGGCTGGACGATGTCTCTTCTGGAATACCTCGTTCGCGCATCAGAGGACGGAACACCTTACAGTGCGGGGCACTTGGTGTTTCATCAAGCCCACATGATGTGCAACCGATTGGGAATTCTTCCGCGCGAGGAGGCCCTTCTGGGGATCATGGCTGCTCAGCTGCACGGGATGTCAGTTACCAATCTCTAGAACGCCCGGCATCCGAAGCCCGCGACGCCGACCGGCTCCCAGGATGTACGCGTGCGACAGCTCCCGCCCGCTGCGGCGACCGCAAGCATGTGTCAGCACCCCCGTATCTTTCCTGCACAATGATGGTGTGACAAACAATGAGGTACTCAAAGCCCCGTCAGTTCCCACCGGGTTGGTGGTAGGCATGCTGGCTGGGATCGTCATCGGGTTGCTGGCCGGGCTGTTCATCGTCGACAACGTCGGGCTCGGTGTAGGCGTCGGCATCGGCATCGGAAGTGCGATCGGTGTGGGCATCCCTGCAGTCCGGCTGTGGGCCCTTCGGTAGTCAACGGCAGACTCGCCGCACGACCGCGTAATGGAAGCGCGCGGCTACGTGGTCGCCCTGATCAGGCTCCACGAGTCGCCGCGCGGCCTTCAGTCATCCTGCGGACCGAGCGGCGCCATGACCGGACGGCGCGCTCGGACCCAGCAGCGGTTTGCCGAACCGAGGCTGATTCAGGCCGGATCGACGCCCCCTTCTGGCCGTTTGTCGGCAGTGGGAAAGAGGGAGTCGCGTACGGACTGCATCAGCACGTTCGGGTGCGACGTGAGAGTCTGACCGCGTCTCGTGTCTTCATCGTGCGCATTACCGATGAGCAGGCGGGAAACGCGAGAAAGGCAGGCCACGGCCACGTTCTCTGGCCGGTGCCCCAACTACGCGGGCGGCGCCGGATGGTCTTCCCCGATGGGGTCGCGCTCCTGACCGCCGACTATAGGGAGGGCTGGTTGCCGGATGACCCCGTCGAGCTTTCATGAACAGGTTATGCCGCAAGCGAGTGAGCAGCGGGCGCAGCCACGCCATGGGCTTCCTTCAACCGCTGGGCTGTCTCCTCGCCGCCGAATTCAGTGGCCATAGTGCACAAGCGGTCGATGACGAACTGCTTGGCATCCGGGGCTAACTTGGGTCTGCCGCACGATCGGGTGACATCTGAACTGGCTTGCCCTGTGGGGCAGGTGGGAAGGATGTTGCTGTGCCCAAGCCATACCTGGAAGAATTCCGCCAGGATGTCGTGCGGGTCGCGAGGAACCGCGACCCGGGCGTCACGGTCGAGCAGGTGGCTGCCGACTTCGGAGTCCACGCGATGACGCTGTGGAAGTGGATGCGCCGCGCCGACATCGACGACGGGACCAAGCCCGGAACGTCCAGCCAGGAGAGCGCGGAACTCCGCGACGTACGTCGGCGGATCAAGCTGCTGGAGGAGGAGAACGAGGTCCTGCGCCGGGCCGCGGCCTACCTGTCCCAGGCGAATCTTCCGGGAAAAGGATCTACCCGCTCGTGAAAGAGCTGGCCGACGACGGGGTGCCCGTCACGGTGACGTGCCGGGTCCTCAAGCTTGCCAGACAGCCCTACTACTGCTGGCTCGGCCGACCGGTGACCGATGCCGAGTTCGATCAGGCTGCTCGCGCGAACGCATTGTTCGACGCTCACCGCGAGGACCCCGAGTTCGGCTACCGCTTCCTGGCCGGCGAAGCCCGCAGCGCTGGATCGGGCATGGCCGACCGGACCGCGTGGCGGATCTGCCGGGACAACCGCTGGTGGAGCGTCTTCGGGAAGAAGCGCGGGCGGACCAAGGAGGCCGCCCGTCGGTGCATGACGACCTCGTCCGCCGGAACTTCACGACCGACGGCCCGAACCGGCTGTGGCTCACCGATATCGCCGAACATCCCACCAGCGAAGGGGAGTTGTATCTCTGTGCAATCAAGGACGTGTTCAGCAAGAGGATCGTGGGTTACTCCGTAGACCATCGGATGAAGTCCCGCCTGGCCGTCGCAGCCCTGGACAACGCCGTGGCCCGTGTCGATGTCTGCCCTGGCTGCTCACCGGTGGGCCTCGCCGTTGCCCTCTGCGGCCGGTACTTACTTCGTCACAGAGTGAGCATCGCGCTCATGCCCCGAGTGGTGGCTAAGGCGGTACCGGCCCCGCGCCAGCGTGGTGTCGCCCAGTGGTGCCGACGGCGGATCGTCCTCGGCGAGCGTCAGGCTGGGTCTGGGCCCGGCGTGGGCGGCGTCATCAGGTGATGCCGAGGTGGTCGAGTACGAGGGCCACCACAGGCGCCGTCTTGGCGTTCTCGCACCCGTCTCGGGAATCGTGCTGGTGGCCCGGTGCTCGGGCGTCGGGCTTGCTTATTGGACCAGTTCGATGTGCGGGTGGTTCGGGGAGGCTGGGCAGAGGTGGAGTTGGAGGTCGTAGCCGCCGACGATGTCGATCTTGGTGAAGTTGCCGTCCGGGTCGTCCGGGGGAGGCGGGGTCGTCGCCCCGTCCTCCTCGGGGATCCAGGTGGCGCTGGCGGAATCCCATTCCGAGGAGGCGATGGTGAGGAGCGGGACCGCCTCGGTGCCACACTCGGGGCAGGGGCGGGCGACGGGGTCGGTGACGCCCCAGCGGGTCCAGCCACCGGTCTTCCAGCCGGGGGCGGTGCAGAGGTTCTTCAGGTAGAGCTCGCCCGGGTCGTCCGCGTACGTATTGAACAGCGCAGGGTCGATCGCCTCCCAGCGGCGCTCGTCGTCCAGCTGGCTCTGAAGCTCCTTGCTCAGCTCCCTGGGGTGGGGATAGTCGGTGACCTGCTCTGGTGAGAACAGGCACGGCTCCGGCAGGTAGTACACGGACTGGACGATCGGCGGCTCGGGCGGCGCGTCGAGGACGTCGGTGGCAGTGGCGGAGGAGCGCCAGAAGAGGGCTGTGCGAGGGTGGGCGGCCTCCTCGTGCTCGAAGGGGCACCACAGGACCTGGAGGAGATCGGCCTCGGGCGGCCGTATGAAGGGGATGTCGCGGGCGTAGAGCTGGGCGAGGGGGAGGAGGGGGATCGGGCCGTCGAACCACGGGCGGCCCACCTTGATCCGCTCCCAGTTCTCCCGCTCCTCGGGGGCGACCTCGGGCGCCTCGGGGTCGAGGCGCAGCCGCTCGGTTGCTGCGGCGAGGTCATGGCGGAGGACCCGGACGTCGTCCGGGGAGTAAGCCACCGGCGCCGCGTGCCTGTCGTGCGGCCCGTCGCAATGCGGCCACGGCTCGTCGGCGGGCCACAGGAGCGGGCCGCCGACGGAGCTGTCGTGCATGGTCGGCGCCCCCGGCCGCGGGTGCAGCCGGGTCGCCGTGCGCGCCAACGGGGCCAGTTGAGGGAAGAGCGCGGTGACGTCGAACGGCCGCGGTGGGGTGGTGAGACTCATGCTGGCTCCCGTTGGCGTGAACTGGGTGGGATCAGTTACCGAGGTTGAGCGTCCCGGTGTTCCCCAGGGTGTTGGTGACGTAGACGTTGGGGAACAGTTCCTCGGTCGCCCCATTGGCCCGTTGGATACTAGCGTTCATCGTGACGCCCACCGGGATGGTGCTGTTCGCGTCCTTGTAGTGCTGACTTTCATATAGGTGCCCTGATCGATTCTCAGCCCAGCGCCCATTCCGGTGGGCCCCAAACGCCCTGGCACGTAAGGCAGTTATGGAAACCATGTCGGGCACATGGTGAGAGCTGACGCACGCCAATGAGAAATGCCTGTTCACCGAACTGAGAATCACAATACGAAACGGGCTGTGAACTGCGATCTCTTGCTGAAGGTGGTGTCTGTACGGGGCTCTCGGTGCGATGGCGCGGGTCGTGGAAGCACCCAGATCCTCGACGTGGCCTGTCGCTGGGCTAGGCGCAATACCGGTGACTTTGCTGGTGCTGGCTCGTTGAGTTGGTGTGCCAAGGCCCGGTCAGTTGAAGGAAGTTCAGGGTGATCGGTTTTCGGATCGCATCGCTCTGGGAGTGCTCACGCGTGCGTTTCC
>NZ_JAYMZR010000109.1:0-21808 GCF_035828615.1 Streptomyces sp. H27-D2
ATGGCGGGTAACGCCCACGGACACACCCCGGCCGCCTGGACCGGTGTCACCATCGCGTTCATCGGTTTCTGCATCTCCGGAGCCTTCACGGTGATGGCGCAGCCGCTCGGCTTCGCAGCCGGCATCGTGGTCATACTGCTCGCCGGCGTCGTCGGCCTGGTGATGCGCGCCGCGGGCCTGGGCCAGGAGAAGCCGGCGTCGAAGACCGCGGCGCCGCAGTCCCAGGGACAGCCGCAGCCGCAGCACTGACCCACGACCCGGTCGGCACGCACGCACGCACACTTCGCGAAGGCGCGGCCCGGAGCCCGTACGGCGGTACGTACGGGGCTCCGAGGCTGCGCCTTCGCGCGTACGGCGGGAGAATCGGCGGGGTGGATGTGGAAGTAGAACCCGCGGCAGGCCGGGAGCCGCCCGGCCGTGGGCCGCAAGGCCACCGGCCCGTGCGCCTGGAGTCCGCGAGCCTGGAGTCCGCGAGCCTGGAGTCCGCGAGCCTGGAGCCTGCGCGCCCGGAGCCCGCGCGCCCGGAGCCCTCGCGCCCGGAGTCCGCGTGCCCGGAGCCTCCACGCCTGGAGCCCCCACGCCCGGAGCCTTCCGCTGGAGACCCGCCCCGCTGGGGCGGCCCGCCCGCCCGTTCCGTGCCCGCCGACACGCCGCCCCCTGCCTCACGGCTGCGCCGGGCGGCGGAACCGCTGGGGCTGCTCGTCGGGGCCGTCGCGGCCTTCGGCTACGTCGGGGCCGTCGACCCCAACCAGCCCGGTCACTACCCGGTCTGCCCGCTGCTGGCAGCCACCGGAGTGTTCTGCCCCGGCTGCGGCGGGCTGCGCAGCGCGCACGCCGTCGCCCACGGCGACCTGGCCACCGCGCTGGGGGCCAACGCCCTGGCCGTGGCGGGCTATGCGGCCTTCGCGCTCTTCCTCGCGCTCTGGCTCGTACGGGCCCTGCGGCCGACGCCCGCAGGGGCCGCCACGGGCCGCGGCCGGGCTCCCGGAGCAAGGCCGCGCCCCGCGTGCCTGTGGCTGCTGGGCGCGCTGGTGCTCGCCTTCACAGTCGTCCGGAATCTGCCGTTCGGCTCCGGGCTGACGCCATGACGCGGACTGGAAGACGGCGGGAAATGTCCAGGTTGTGGGACTGCGGGCGGCCGGATGCGAGACCTTCGCCTTCCGGCGGATATCATTGGGTGGCCGATAACGGCACTGCTCGACCAAGCGGTGCTCGACCGACGAGAGTGCCCGGCCCACGACAGTGCTAGACGAAGGCAGTGTTCGATGAAGGAAGCGTCCGACGGCCCCCCGGCAGCGGACGCCGCCCATCGGGACCGGCCGACCGACCCACCACCATCGCAGAAGGAGGCCGCTCGCGTGAGTGTGCTCGACGAGATCATCGACGGAGTCCGCGCCGACCTCGCCGAGCGGCAGGCGCGAGTGAGCCTCGACGAGCTCAAGGAGCTCGCGGCCAAGGCCCCCGCGGCGAAGGACGGAGTCGCCGCGCTGCGCGGCGACAGCGTCACCGTCATCTGCGAGGTCAAGCGCTCCAGCCCCTCGAAGGGCGCCCTCGCCGCGATCGCCGACCCCGCCGCGCTCGCCGCCGACTACGAGGCGGGCGGCGCGGCCGTCATCAGCGTGCTCACCGAGCAGCGCCGCTTCGGCGGCTCGCTCGCCGACCTGGAGGCCGTCCGCGCCAAGGTCGACATCCCGGTGCTGCGCAAGGACTTCATCGTCACCTCCTACCAGCTGTGGGAGGCGCGCGCCTACGGCGCCGACCTGGTGCTGCTGATCGTCGCGGCGCTCGACCAGGAAGCGCTGGTCTCGCTCGTCGAGCGCGCCACCTCGATCGGGCTGACTCCGATCGTCGAGGTGCACGACGAGGACGAGGTCGAGCGCGCGGTGGCCGCCGGAGCGAAGATCATCGGCGTCAACGCGCGGAACCTCAAGACCCTTGAGGTGGACCGCGGCAACTTCGGCCGGATCGCCCCGGAGATCCCGGACCACATCGTCAAGATCGCCGAGTCGGGCGTGCGCGGCCCGCACGACCTGATCGCGTACGCCAACGAGGGCGCGGACGCCGTCCTGGTCGGCGAGTCGCTGGTCACCGGCAAGAACCCGAAGGCCGCCGTCGCCGATCTGGTCGCCGCGGGCTCGCACCCGGCGATCCGGCACGGCCGGAGCTGACCTCTCCCATGACGGCCCGTCGCACCCGCCGCCCGGAGCCGAGTACGCACTCGGCTCCCGTCGGCGTGCCCGCGACCGGCCTGCCCGCCCGCGATCCGTACGCCCCGCTGCGCCGCGGCTGCCGCCCGCGCGGCTGCCGCGCCCCCGCGCGCCGGGTGCACGGCCGCCGGGTGCGCTACGTCATCGGCGGCGAGCCCGGCCAGGTCAACGGGATGCGATGGCCCCGCCCCGACGCGACCGCCGACCGCCCGCGCGGCCGCGCCCGCGCCTAGTGCCCCTCCCGGCAAGCTCCGCCCCGTCGCGGGCAGACATCGCCTGGTCGCGGCACGAGCCGTTTTCGAACGGACTGGCGCCCATGCCCGGTTCTCCGTACGCACGGGCCAGGCCAGGCGCGCAACGAGCCGCCCAGGGGCGCCGCTCCCGAGCCGTCCGCGGGGCGGGGCGGGACCCGCGTGCGCCACGCGCGGTCCGAGGCCGCCGGTTGCCGCCCGTCGGCGTCCGCTCGCGCATACCGTGCAGTTCACCTACCGAGTCACCTATCGAGACTTCCGGGGCGAAAGCCCCTGTTGAGGAGTACGCCGGATGTCCTCTGACTTCTTCATTCCGGACCCTGAGGGTCACATCCCCACCGCCGCGGGCTACTTCGGCGCGTTCGGTGGCAAGTTCATTCCTGAGGCGCTGGTCGCCGCGGTCGACGAAGTAGCCGTCGAGTACGACAAGGCCAAGTCCGACCCGGCGTTCATCGCCGAGTTGAACGAGCTGATGGCCAACTACACCGGCCGCCCGAGCGCGCTCACCGAGGTGAGCCGGTTCGCCGAACACGCGGGCGGCGCGCGGGTCTTCCTCAAGCGCGAAGACCTCAACCACACCGGCTCGCACAAGATCAACAACGTGCTGGGCCAAGCGCTGCTCACCAAGCGGATGGGCAAGACGCGGGTCATCGCCGAGACCGGCGCGGGCCAGCACGGCGTGGCCACCGCGACCGCCTGCGCCCTGTTCGGCCTCGAGTGCACCATCTACATGGGCGAGATCGACACCGAGCGGCAGGCGCTGAACGTCGCCCGGATGCGGATGCTGGGCGCCGAGGTCATCGCGGTGAAGTCCGGCAGCCGCACGCTCAAGGACGCCATCAACGAGGCGTTCCGCGACTGGGTCGCCAATGTGGACCGTACGCACTACCTGTTCGGGACGGTCGCCGGACCGCACCCGTTCCCCGCCATGGTCCGCGACTTCCACCGGGTGATCGGCGTCGAGGCGCGCCGCCAGCTGCTGGAGCGCACCGGGCGGCTGCCGGACGCGGCCGTCGCGTGTGTGGGCGGCGGCTCGAACGCCATCGGGCTCTTCCACGCCTTCCTCGCGGACCCGGACGTCCGGCTGATCGGCTGCGAGCCCGCGGGGCACGGTCTGACCACCGGGGAGCACGCGGCCACCCTCAGCATGGGCGAGCCGGGCATCCTGCACGGCTCCCGCTCCTACGTCCTCCAGGACGACGAGGGCCAGATCATCGAGCCGTACTCGATCTCCGCGGGGCTCGACTACCCGGGCGTCGGCCCGGAGCACGCCTACCTCAAGGACGCGGGCCGGGCCGAGTACCGCTCGGTCACCGACGAGGAGGCGATGCTCGCGCTGCGGCTGCTGTCGCGGAGCGAGGGCATCATCCCCGCGATCGAGAGCGCGCACGCGCTCGCCGGGGCGCTCACGCTGGGCCGCGAGCTGGGCCCCGAGGCGCTGCTGCTGGTGAACCTCTCGGGGCGCGGCGACAAGGACATGGACACCGCGGCCCGCTACTTCGGGCTGTACGAGGCCGGCACCAACGGCAGTGTGGGAGACACCAAGTGAGCGGCCGAATCGAGCTGTTGAACGCCACGCTGGCCAAGGCGAAGGCCGAGAACCGGGCCGCGCTGGTCAGCTATCTGCCGGCCGGCTTCCCGACCGTCGACGGTGGCATCGCGGCCGCCGTCGCGGTGCTGGAGAGCGGCGCCGACATCGTCGAGATCGGGCTGCCGCACAGCGACCCGGTCCTCGACGGCCCGGTCATCCAGACCGCCGACGACATCGCGCTGCGCGGCGGGGTGCGGATCAAGGACGTGATCCGCACGGTCCGCGAGACGCACGCCGCGACGGGCGCGCCGGTACTCGTGATGACGTACTGGAACCCGGTCGACCGGTACGGCGCCGAGCGGTTCGCCGCGGAGCTGGCCGAGGCCGGGGGAGCGGGCTGCATCCTGCCCGACCTGCCGGTCGAGGAATCCGAGCTGTGGCGCAAGGCCGCCGATCAGCACGGCCTGGCCACCGTCTTCGTGGTCGCGCCGAGCAGCCGCGACGAGCGGCTCGCGACCATCACCGCGGTGGGATCGGGCTTCGTCTACGCGGCCTCGCTGATGGGCGTCACCGGGACCCGGGTGAGCGTCGGCGAACAGGCGGCCGACCTGGTGCGGCGGACCCGCGCGACGACCGACCTCCCGGTCTGCGTCGGACTGGGCGTCTCCAACGCCGAACAGGCCGCGGAGGTCGCGCGATTCGCGGACGGGGTCATCGTCGGCTCGGCGTTCGTCAAGCTGCTGCTGGACGCGCCGGACCTGGAGACCGGGCTGGCGCGGGTCCGTACGCTCACCGCCGGGCTGGCCGAGGGCGTGCGCTCGCGCGCGTAACGGGTGGCCGGGGTTAATCCCCCGTACGGGGGAAAATCGAGGCGGAGGGGCGCGGTCACACCCCTCCGCCTCGTTGTGCGAGGGCGTGAGCAAGAAGAATCGAGAAGGACAGCGCAGCGCCCGCGAGCGGCTGCACGAACAGCGCGAGAACGAGAAGGCGCGCGAGCGCCGCAAGAGGACGATGGCGGTCGCCGCGGGGGTGGTCGTCGTGCTCGCGGTCGCGGGCGGGGTGGGCCTGCTGGTGAAGCAGCGGGACAGCGGCGGCGGTGACGACAACAAGAAGAAACCGCTGGCGACCCCCAAGGGAGCCGTCGGCGCGAAGAAGACGGTGATCCCGGTCGGCGCGAGCGACGCCCCGTCCACCCTCACGGTCTACGAGGACTTCCGCTGCCCGGCCTGCGCCCAGTTCGAGTCGGGCTTCCGCACCGTGATCCGGAAGCTGGAGGACGAGGGCGCGCTCAGGACCGAGTACCACCTCGCGACGCTGATCGACGGGAACATGAGCGGCAGCGGCTCGCTCAAGGCGGCCAACGCGGCGGCCTGTTCACAGCAGGCGGGCAAGTTCCGCGACTACCACGACGTGCTCTACAGCAATCAGCCCGAGGAGGCGGACGACAAGTTCGCCGGCAGCGCGCACCTGCTGGACCTGGCGGACAAGGTCGGCGGCCTCAGGACCGACGCCTTCGACAAGTGCGTCGAGGACGGGACGTACGAAACCTGGGTGGAGAAGTCCAACAAAGAGTTCCAGGACTCCGGCAACCAGGGCACCCCGGCGGTCCTGCTCAACGGCAAGAACATCTACAACGACCAGAGCAACCCGCTCACCCCGGCCAAACTCAAGAAGCTCGTCGAGGACGCGAACAGGGGCAAAAAGCCCGGGAGCGCCCCGCCGCTCGCCGCCTCCTGACGCTCGCCGCGGCGTCGGCGTTACGCAGCCGTTGCCGGGTGGGTTGCCGCACTCCCCACCCGGCGCGGTAGCGTCATGCCTGCCATGGAACTCGCTTATATTCCCAGCCCGTCATCCGGGGTCCTCTACCTCGGTCCGCTCCCGCTGCGCGGCTACGCGTTCTGCATCATCATCGGCGTCTTCGTCGCGGTCTGGCTCGGCAACCGCCGCTGGATCGCCCGCGGCGGCAGAGCCGGGACGGTGGCGGACATCGCCGTCTGGGCGGTGCCGTTCGGACTCGTCGGCGGCCGCCTCTATCACGTGATCACCGATTACCAGCTGTACTTCGGCGACGGTAAGGACTGGGTCGACGCGTTCAAGATCTGGGAGGGCGGCCTCGGTATCTGGGGCGCTGTCGCGCTCGGCGCGGTCGGCGCCTGGATCGGCTGCCGCCGCCGGGGCATCCCGCTGCCCGCCTGGGCCGACACGCTGGCCCCGGGCCTGGTGATCGCCCAGGCGATCGGCCGCTGGGGCAACTGGTTCAACCAGGAGCTGTACGGCAAGGCCACCGACCTGCCGTGGGCGCTGAAGATCAGCGCGGACGCGAGCATCGGCCGCGAGGCCGGCACGTACCACCCGACCTTCCTGTACGAGTCGCTGTGGTGCCTCGGCGTCGCGCTGCTGGTGATCTGGGCGGACCGGCGCTTCACCCTCGGACACGGGCGGGCCTTCGCGCTGTACGTCGCCGCGTACACGGTCGGGCGCTTCTGGATCGAGTACATGCGCATCGACGACGCGCACCACTTCCTCGGGCTCCGGCTCAACGGCTGGACCTCGATCGTGGTCTTCCTCGGCGCGGTCGTCTACATGGTGATCTCCGCGAGGCTGCGCCCCGGCCGGGAGGCCGTGGTCGAACCGAACGCGGTCGAGGACGACGAGGCGGACGGCGCGAGCGACGCTACGACGGACGACGCGACCGGCGACGCGCCCGTGAAGCTCGGCAAGGACGAGCCGGCGGACAAGAGCGAGCCGACCGGCACGAACACCGCCGACCAGCCGGCTGACGACCAGCCGACCGCCGAGGCGAGCGGAGCGGAACCCACCAAGAAGTCCTGAACGCGACGCCTCATAGCGTCGCCCGCCGACGGCCGCCCCTGATTTCGGGGCGGCCGTCGGCGTTTGTGCAGGTCAGCGAGGTAAGTACGGCCTGGCTTGCTGGCGGCGACAAGGAATTCGTGCGTATCTTCGAATCGTTGGGGACCAGGGCAGCAGCCCACGGCCCCTCGGGGAGAGGAACACCTGCTCAGATGTCCGTCATCCAGGCCGCGGCACCGCCGCACATAGCCCACCGCGACAACCACACCCACCGTGACGTCAACGGTGGCTGGCTGCGCCCCGCGGTGTTCGGCGCCATGGACGGACTCGTGTCGAACGTCGCGCTGATGACCGGTGTCGCCGGTGGCGCCGCCGCCACCCAGACCATCGTGATCACCGGCCTCGCCGGTCTCGCGGCCGGCGCGTTCTCGATGGCGGCCGGTGAGTACACCTCGGTCGCCTCGCAGCGCGAGCTGGTCGAGGCCGAGCTGGAGATCGAGCGGCGCGAGCTGCGCAAGCACCCCGCGGACGAGCTGGAGGAGCTGGCCGCGCTGTACGAGTCGCGCGGCGTCGAGGCGGGGCTCGCGCGCGAGGTGGCCGGGCAGCTCTCCAAGGACCCGGAGCAGGCGCTGGAGATCCACGCCCGCGAGGAGCTGGGCATCGACCCGTCCGACCTGCCCTCGCCGCTGGTCGCGGCGGTGTCCTCGTTCGGTTCCTTCGCGCTGGGCGCGCTGCTGCCGCTGCTGCCCTATCTGCTCGGCGCCACGGAGCTGTGGCCCTCGGTGCTGCTCGCGCTGCTGGGGCTGTTCGGCTGCGGGGCCGTGGTGGCGCGGGTGACCGCCCGCTCCTGGTGGTACGGCGGACTGCGGCAGCTCGCGCTGGGCGGGGCGGCCGCGGGTGTGACATACGTCCTCGGCATCGCCATCGGTACCACCGTAGGCTGAGGTCTTATGCGGCGAGCCGCATAATCAGCACGTTACCCGGCGGTTTCAAGGCACTGACCGCCGGGCATGACACTCAGGCGCCGCGGGCAATGAGGCCTGCGTCGCGCTGCGACAACGGTGGTCGATTCGCCCCTTTGGCTCCACACTCGCACCCTATGCCTGTTGTCCACATTCTGGAATGAAGTATCCGCTGGTTGAGAAGCGGGCCATCATGTAACCTGCACGAAATTCGCAGAGGGCCAGAGTCGTCCCTCGGCAGTCACCAATGCCACGACGACGACGGGAGAGCCGATGCGTTCTGCGCACCCCCAGTCCGCGCTTTCCGCGACCAGCAGCGCCAGCGCCTGGTCGCCCATGGACGGGCGCCCCGCCCCGCAGGGGATGTACGACCCTCGCAACGAGCACGACGCCTGTGGCGTCGGATTCGTCGCGACCCTCACCGGCGAGGCGAGCCACGCGCTCGTCGAACAGGCTCTCACCGTCCTGCGGAATCTCGAACACCGCGGCGCGACCGGATCCGAGCCCGACTCCGGCGACGGAGCGGGCATCCTGCTCCAGGTCCCGGACGCCTTCCTGCGCGACTCGGTCGGCTTCGAGCTGCCCGCCGCCGGGGCGTACGCGGTCGGCATCGCCTTCCTGCCCGCGGGTGAGACCGAGGCCGCCGCCGCCGTCTCGCGCATCGAGACGATCGCCGCCGAAGAGGGCCTGACCGTCCTCGGCTGGCGCGAGGTCCCGGTCGCCCCCGAACTGCTCGGCAACGGCGCCCGCGCCACCATGCCCGCGTTCGCACAGATCTTCGTCAGCGACGAGCGGTCCAAGAGCGGCGTGAGCGGCGTCGAGCTGGACCGCACCGCCTTCGTCCTGCGCAAGCGCGCGGAGCACGAGGCGGGCGTCTACTTCCCGTCGCTGTCGGCGCGGACCATCGTCTACAAGGGCATGCTGACCACCGGACAGCTGGAGCCCTTCTTCCCCGACCTGTCCGACCGCCGCTTCGCGACCGCCATCGCGCTGGTCCACTCGCGGTTCTCCACCAACACCTTCCCCAGCTGGCCGCTCGCCCACCCGTACCGCTTCGTCGCGCACAACGGCGAGATCAACACGGTCAAGGGCAACCGCAACTGGATGCAGGCGCGTGAGTCGCAGCTCGCCTCCGAGCTGTTCGGTCCGGACAAGCTGGAGCGGATCTTCCCGGTCTGCACCCCCGACGCCTCCGACTCCGCCTCCTTCGACGAGGTGCTGGAACTGCTGCACCTCGGCGGCCGGTCGCTGCCGCACAGCGTGCTGATGATGATCCCCGAGGCGTGGGAGAACCACACCTCGATGGACTCCGCCCGCCGGGCTTTCTACCAGTACCACGCCACGATGATGGAGCCCTGGGACGGGCCCGCGTGCGTCACCTTCACCGACGGCGTCCAGGTCGGCGCGGTCCTCGACCGCAACGGCCTGCGCCCCGGCCGCTACTGGGTGACCGACGACGGCCTCGTCGTGCTCTCCTCCGAGGTCGGCGTCCTGGACATCGACCCCGCCAAGGTGGTCCGCAAGGGCCGGCTGCAGCCCGGCCGGATGTTCCTCGTCGACACCGCCGAGCACCGCATCATCGAGGACGACGAGATCAAGGCCCAGCTCGCCGCCGAGCAGCCGTACGGCGACTGGCTGGAGGCCGGGCTCGTCGAGCTCGCCGACCTGCCGGAGCGCGAGCACATCGTGCACACCCACGCCTCGGTCACCCGCCGCCAGCAGACCTTCGGCTACACCGAGGAAGAGCTGCGCGTGCTGCTCGCCCCGATGGCCAAGGCCGGCGCCGAGCCGATCGGCTCGATGGGCACCGACTCGCCGATCGCGGCGCTCTCCGAGCGCCCCCGGCTGCTCTTCGACTACTTCACCCAGCTCTTCGCCCAGGTCACCAACCCGCCGCTGGACGCCATCCGCGAGGAGCTCGTCACCTCGCTGTACTCCTCGCTCGGCCCGCAGGGCAACCTGCTGGACCCGACCGCGGCGTCCTGCCGCAGCGTCACGCTGCCCTTCCCGGTGATCGACAACGACGAACTCGCCAAGCTCATCCACGTCAACGCCGACGGCGACATGCCCGGCCTGACCGCGGCCACCCTCTCCGGCCTCTACCGGGTCAGCGGCGGCGGCGACGCCCTCGCCGCCCGGATCGCCGAGATCTGCGCCGAGGTCGACTCCGCGCTGGCGGACGGCGCGCGGATGATCGTGCTCAGCGACCGCCACTCGGACGCCGAGCTCGCCCCCATCCCCTCGCTGCTGCTCACCTCCGCGGTCCACCACCACCTCATCCGCACCAAGCAGCGCACCCAGGTGGGGCTGCTGGTCGAGGCCGGCGACGTCCGCGAGGTGCACCACGTCGCACTGCTCATCGGCTACGGGGCCGCGGCCGTCAACCCGTACCTCGCGATGGAATCCGTCGAGGACCTGGTCCGCGCCGGCACCTTCCTGCCCGGCATTGAGGCCGAGGCCGCGATGCGCAACCTCATCAAGGCGCTCGGCAAGGGCGTCCTGAAGGTGATGTCCAAGATGGGCATCTCGACGGTCGCCTCCTACCGCGGCGCGCAGGTCTTCGAGGCCGTCGGCCTGGACGACGACTTCGTCGAGACGTACTTCAACGGCACCGCCACCAAGATCGGCGGCGCGGGCCTGGAAGTCGTGGCCGACGAGGTCGCGGCCCGGCACGCCAAGGCGTACCCCGCCTCCGGCATCGCCCCGGCGCACCGCAACCTGGAGATCGGCGGCGAGTACCAGTGGCGCCGCGAGGGCGAGCCGCACCTGTTCGACCCGGACACCGTCTTCCGGCTCCAGCACTCCACCCGCGCCCGCCGCTACGACATCTTCAAGCAGTACACGGCCGGGGTGAACGAGCAGGCCCAGCGGCTGATGACGCTGCGCGGACTGTTCAGCTTCAAGGACGGCGTCCGGCCGCCGATCCCCATCGAGGAAGTCGAGCCGGTCAGCGAGATCGTCAAGCGCTTCTCCACCGGCGCGATGTCGTACGGCTCCATCTCCGGCGAGGCGCACGAGACCCTCGCCATCGCGATGAACCAGCTCGGCGGCAAGTCCAACACCGGCGAGGGCGGCGAGGACGCCGACCGGCTGTACGACCCGGCGCGGCGCTCCAGCATCAAGCAGGTCGCCTCCGGCCGCTTCGGCGTGACCAGCGAATACCTGGTCAACGCGGACGACATCCAGATCAAGATGGCGCAGGGCGCGAAGCCCGGCGAGGGCGGCCAGCTGCCCGGCCACAAGGTCTACCCGTGGGTCGCCAAGACCCGGCACTCCACCCCCGGCGTCGGCCTCATCTCGCCGCCGCCGCACCACGACATCTACTCGATCGAAGACCTCGCCCAGCTCATCCACGACCTGAAGAACGCCAACCCCAAGGCGCGCATTCACGTCAAGCTGGTCTCCGAGGTCGGCGTCGGCACCGTCGCCGCCGGCGTCTCCAAGGCGCACGCGGACGTCGTGCTGATCTCCGGCCACGACGGCGGCACCGGCGCGTCCCCGCTCACCTCGCTCAAGCACGCCGGCGGCCCCTGGGAGCTCGGCCTCGCCGAGACCCAGCAGACCCTGCTGCTCAACGGCCTGCGCGACCGCATCGTGGTGCAGACCGACGGCCAGCTCAAGACCGGCCGTGACGTCGTCATCGCCGCGCTGCTGGGCGCCGAGGAGTTCGGTTTCGCCACCGCTCCGCTGGTCGTCTCCGGCTGCGTGATGATGCGCGTCTGCCACCTGGACACCTGTCCGGTCGGCATCGCGACCCAGAACCCGGTGCTGCGCGAGCGGTTCAGCGGCAAGGCCGAGTACATCGTCAACTTCTTCCAGTTCATCGCCGAAGAGGTCCGCGAACTCCTCGCCGAGCTGGGCTTCCGCACCCTCGAAGAGGCCGTCGGCCGCGCCGAGGTGCTCAACACCGGCAAGGCCGTCAAGCACTGGAAGGCGCGCGGCCTGGACCTGGAACCGCTGCTGCACGTCCCCGAGCTGCCCGCCGACGCGGTCCGCCACCAGGTCGTCGAGCAGGACCACGGCCTGGCGAAGGCGCTGGACAACGAGCTGATCAAGCTCGCCGCCGACGCGCTGTCCGCACCGAACGCGGAGGCCGCGCAGCCGGTCCGCGCGCAGATCGCGATCCGCAACATCAACCGGACCGTCGGCACCATGCTGGGCCACGAGGTGACCCGCAAGTTCGGCGGCGAGGGGCTGCCGGACGGCACCATCGACATCACCTTCACCGGCTCGGCCGGCCAGTCCTTCGGCGCGTTCCTGCCGCGCGGCGTGACGCTGCGGCTGGAGGGCGACTCCAACGACTACGTCGGCAAGGGCATCTCCGGCGGCCGGATCGTGGTCCGCCCCGACCGGCGCGCCGAACACCTCGCCGAGTACTCGACCATCGCCGGCAACACCATCGGCTACGGCGCCACCGGCGGCGAGGTCTTCCTGCGCGGCCGGGTCGGCGAGCGGTTCTGCGTCCGCAACTCCGGCGCGACCGTCGTCTCGGAGGGCGTCGGCGACCACGGCTGCGAGTACATGACCGGCGGCCGCGCCGTCGTGCTGGGCGAGACCGGGCGCAACTTCGCGGCCGGCATGTCCGGCGGCGTCGCGTACGTCATCGACCTCGACCCGGACAACGTCAACCCGGGCCTGGCCGACGCCGTCACCAGCCTCGACGCCGAGGACGCCCTGGGGCTGTACGACGTCGTGCAGCGCCACCACGAGGAGACCGGCTCGACCGTCGCCGAGAAGCTGCTCGCCGACTGGGAGAACGCCGTCGCCCGCTTCAGCAAGGTCATCCCGACCACCTACAAGGCCGTACTCGCCGCCAAGGACGCCGCCGAGCTCGCCGGACTCTCCGAGTCCGAGACCACCGAGAAGATGATGGAGGCGGCGACCAATGGCTGACCCCAAGGGCTTTTTGACCACGGACCGCGAGGTCGCCCGGACCCGCCCCGTCGGTGAGCGCGTCCAGGACTGGAACGAGGTCTACGTCCCCGGCTCGCTGCTGCCGATCATCAGCAAGCAGGCCGGCCGCTGCATGGACTGCGGCATCCCGTTCTGCCACAGCGGCTGTCCGCTGGGCAACCTCATCCCCGAGTGGAACGACTACGCGTACCGCGGGGACTGGACGGCCGCCAGCGAGCGGCTGCACGCGACCAACAACTTCCCGGAGTTCACCGGGCGGCTGTGCCCCGCGCCCTGCGAGTCCGCGTGCGTGCTCGGCATCAACCAGCCGGCCGTCACCATCAAGAACGTCGAAGTCACCATCATCGACAAGGCGTGGGACAGCGGAGACGTCACCCCGCAGCCCCCCGAGCGGCTCAGCGGCAAGACCGTCGCCGTCATCGGCTCGGGCCCGGCCGGTCTGGCCGCCGCCCAGCAGCTGACCCGGGCCGGCCACACGGTCGTGGTCTACGAGCGCGCCGACCGCATCGGCGGCCTGCTGCGCTACGGCATCCCCGAGTTCAAGATGGAGAAGGTGCACATCAACCGCCGCATCGAGCAGATGCGCGCGGAGGGCACCAAGTTCCGCACGGAGACCGAGATCGGCCGGGACATAGACGCCGCGAAGCTGCGCCGGCGCTACGACGCGGTGGTCATCGCGGCCGGCTCCACCACCTCGCGCGACCTGCCGGTGCCCGGCCGTGGGCTGAACGGCATCCACCAGGCGATGGAGTACCTGCCGCTGTCCAACAAGGTGCAGGAGGGCGACTTCGTCAGCCCGCCGATCACCGCCGAGGGCAAGCACGTCGTCGTCATCGGCGGCGGCGACACCGGCGCGGACTGCGTGGGCACCGCCCACCGCCAGGGCGCGGCCTCGGTGACCCAGCTGGAGATCATGGGCAAGCCCGGCGACGAGCGCGCCGAGAACCAGCCGTGGCCGACCTTCCCGATGCTCTACAAGGTCACCTCGGCCCACGAGGAGGGCGGCGAGCGGATCTACTCCGTCTCGACCACCCACTTCGAGGGCGACGAGGACGGCAACGTCCAGTCGCTGCACCTGATCGAGGTGGAGTTCAAGGACGGCAAGCTGGAGCAGCAGCCCGGCACCGAGCGGACGATCCGGGCGCAGCTGGTCACCCTCGCGATGGGCTTCACCGGGACGGACCAGCAGAACGGCCTGGTCGAGCAGTTCGGCCTGACGCTCGACGCCCGCGGCAATGTCGCGCGCGACGACGACTACGCGACCAACGTCGACGGCGTGTACGTCGCCGGTGACGCGGGCCGCGGCCAGTCGCTGATCGTGTGGGCCATCGCCGAGGGCCGCTCCGCGGCTCGCGGGGTGGACCGCTTCCTGACCGGGGTCAGCGAGCTGCCGGCCCCGATCCGGCCGACCGATCGTTCACTGACGGTCTGACTGCAGCCTGACTCGGCCTGAACCCGGTCCAGCCTGACTCGGTCCGGCCGGACCCATGAACTGTCCCGTACAACGGCGTGCGGAACACGGATGCGGCGCTTGCCCCCTACCCGACCAGGGGGCGAGCGCCGCCTCTACTTCCCCGGCGGGCAAATAGGGCAATTAGGTGAAATAGTGCCCGCATGACGGATCTCGCACCCAAGGACACCACCGACTTCGACGACGCCGACCGGGGCTTTTTGGGGCCGCTGAAGCCCGCCCTGGTCACCGGCGAGGACGGGCGAGCCGTCTGGGACGCCGACGCGTACGCCTTCCTGACAGGACCCTGCCCCGACACCGCGGACCCGCGCCTGTGGCGGCAGGGACAGCTGGTCGCGAAGCAGGGCCTGTACGAGGTCGCCGAGGGCATCTACCAGGTCCGCAACCTGGACGTCTCCAACATGACCCTCGTCGAGGGCGACCGGGGCGTCATCGTCATCGATCCGCTGCTCTCCGCCGAGACCGCGGCGGCCGGCCTGCGGCTCTACCGCGCGCACCGCGGCAAGCGCCCGGTCAGCGGCCTCGTCTACTCGCACGCGCACGGCGGCCACTACGGCGGCGCGCGGGGCGTGCTGCCGCACGGCCACGAGCCGGTGCCGATCCTGGCCCCGGCCGGCTTCATGGAGCGCGCGGCCGCCGAGAACGTCTACGCGGGCGGCGCGATGACCCGCCGCGCGCGCTATATGTACGGCACGCAGCTGCCCAAAGGGCCGGCCGGACAGATCGGCTGCGGCCCCGGCACCACGAGCTCCACCGGCACCGTCACCCTGATCCCGCCGACGGTCGACGTCACCCGCACAGGCCAACAGGAGACGGTCGACGGGATCCGCATCGTCTTCCAGCTCACCCCCGGCGCCGAGGCCCCCGCCGAGATGAACCTCTTCCTCCCCGAGCGCCGGGCCCTGTGCATGGCGGAGAGCGCCACCCACACCATGAACGCCGTACTGCCGCTGAGCGGCGCGGTGGTGCGGGACTCCCGGCTCTGGGCGCACCACATCGACGAGTCGCTCGCCCTTTTCGGCCACGACACCGACGTCGTCCTCGCCTCGCACCACTGGCCCACCTGGGGCAGGGAGCGGATCGCCGCCCTGCTGACCGGCCGGCGCGACCTCTACGCGTATCTGCACGACCAGACGCTGCGGCTGCTCAACCGGGGCCTGACCGGCGCCGAGATCGCCGAGCAGATCCAGCTCCCGCCGGGCCTGCGGAAAGTCTGGGCGGCCCGCGGCCACCAGGGCTCGCTCCAGCACAACGTCAAGGCGATCCACCAGCGCTACCTGGGCTGGTTCGACGGCAACCCCGCCCACCTCTGGGAGCACCCGCCGGTCGAGCAGGCCAAGCGCTACACCGACGCCATGGGCGGAGTCGCGGAGACGGTCGCCAAGGGCAAGGAGTACGCGGCCGCGGGCGACCTGCGCTTCGCCGCGACGCTGCTCAACCACGCCGTCTTCGCCGACCCGGACAACGCCGCGGCCCGGGAGGAGCTGGCCGCCGTCTACGACCGGCTCGGGCAGAGCAGCGAGAGCGGCACCTGGCGCAACGTCTACCTGACGGGCGCGCTGGAGCTGCGCGGCGAGGCCGCCGAGGCAGCGGCGGACACCGGCGATGGTGAGCTGGCGATGGCGCTGAGCGTCGACCGGATCATCGACTCGCTCGCCGTCCGGATCAACGGCCCCGAGGCCTGGCACACCGCGCTGACCATGGCCTGGCACCTCACCGACGAGCGCCGCGTCTGGCGGCTGACCCTGTCGAACGGTGCGCTGACGTACCGCAGCGCCCCGGACGCGAAAGGGCCCGGCCGCCGGGGCGGGCGGCCGGGGCCGCCGCCGGACCTGACGCTGACGCTCACCAAGCCGCAGCTGCTCGGCGTGCTCGCCGGGGACAGCCTGGAGGGCGTGGGGCAGCAGGGCGACCCGAAGGCGCTGGACCGGCTTGTCGCACTGCTCGACACCCCGGACCCGAACTTCGCGATCATCGAGCCCTGAAGCAGGGCCCGCCCCAGCCTCAGCCGAAGGCGGCCAGCGTCGCCGTGCTCGCCAGCACCGCGCCGACCGCGAGCACCGCGCCGGTGCCCATGAACGTCTTCAGCGAGACCCGGACATTCTGCGCGCGGCAGCGCTCGAACCACAGGAGGGTGGCCAGGGACGCCCACGGGGTGATGACCGGGCCGACGTTGCTCCCGACCAGCAGGGCGAGCAACTGCTCGTGGTTGCCGTCCGGCACCGCCGACTCCCCGGCCAGGTAGACCGGCAGGTTGTTCAGCACGTTCGACAGCCCCGCGCCCACCCCCGCCGCCCGGAGCATGCCCAGGAACCCGTCGTCCGAGCCCATCGCCGACGCCAGGAACCTGCCCAGCCCGTGCGCGTCGACCGTCTCCATCACCAGGAACATCCCCGGCACCAGGACCAGCAGCCGCCACGGCACCGGCGACAAGCTCAGCACGGAGCGGCGGCGCACCGCGAAGGCCGCCACGCACACCGCCGCCGCCGCTCCGGAGGCCAGCCACAGCGGGACGTCGGCCGTCAGCGTCGCCAGCAGGAACCCGGCGCAGGCCGACCCGCACAGCCGGAACAGCACCGGATCGGCTGGACGGTGGGCCGACGGCGGCGAGTAGGAGAGGGCGCCGCGCTTGCCCCGACGCCAGTAGAACAACCACAGACAGCCCATGGTCACCGCGATGGCGGCCAGTTGGGGTGCCCACATTTTCGCGGCCAGTCCGGCCGGGGAGAGCGCGACGCGGTCCGCGGCCAGCAGATTCGTCAGATTGGAGACGGGCAGCAGCAGGCTGGCCGTATTGGCGAGCCATACCGTCGTCATCGCGAGCGGCACCGGCGCGATGCCGACCCGTACGGCGAGCACGAGCATCACCGGCGTCAACAGGACGGCGGTGGTATCCAGATTGAGGGTGATCGTGGTGACGGAGGCGAACGCGACGCACAGCACGAAAAGCGCCGCGTAACTGCCCCGGCCGGCGCGCGATCCCCGTCGCGACCGTGTCGAACACCTCGGCGTCACTGGTCAGCCCGGCGAGAACGATCACTGTCACGAGGAACGCGAGCAGCGGCCCGATCCGCGTCATCGCGTCGCCGGCCGAGGCGGCGGGCAGCAGACCGGTGGCGAGAAACAGCAGGCCGCAGGCGAGGAGTCCACCGGCGAACCAGTCCAGACCATGGAGTTGCCTCAGGACGCGCACGGGAAAGGATCTCACGCGCGCGCAGACGGGCGGGGTCAGTCCCGGTCGGGCGCGAAGGCGGGAAGCCGGAGTCGGGACTCCGGCGGCGGGGCGCGGCGGCCCGGTGGTCACGGGCGCGGCGGCCCGGTGGTCACGGGCGGCTCGGGACGCCCGTGTGCCGGACGGAGCCGATGGTGGCTCACGCGTCCGGCGGGGGCATGCGGGGGTTGGTACGGGGCGTCCAGGGCGGCTGCCCAGGGCGGTGGTGCCGCTCCCGGGCGCTGCTGGGCGAGGTGCGGTGACCTCAGTAGGCCGAGTCGACCTTGTCGATGGATCCGTACCGGTCGGCCGCGTAATTGGCCGCGGCGGTCAGGTTGGCCACCGGGTCGGTCAGCTTATCCGGCGTGCCCGCGACGTGGTAGCTGTCGAAGGTCGGCTGAATCACCTGGAGCAGGCCCTTGGAGGGAATGCCGTTCTGGGCGTTGATGTCCCAGTCGTTGACCGCGTTCGGATTTCCGCCGGACTCACGAATGATGTTGCGGTGCAGTCCCTCGTAGCTGCCGGGAATTCCCTTGCTCTTCATGATGTCCAACGACTCCTTGATCCAGCCGTTGAGGTTGTTCGAGTACTTGCGGTCCGGCGCGGCGACGGGCTTGCGGTCCGTGGAACGGTTCGCAGCCGCCTTGTCGGTGTGCTGCTTGGCCGCGGTCTTGCCGGCGTACTGCTTGGCCGCCTCGGCAGCCTTGGCCGACTTGTCGGCCTTCTCCACGTCGGCCTGCTTCACGTCACTGCCGGACACGGATGCCTGTGCCACCAGGGCGGCCGGGCCGTCGGCGAGGTCAGCGTTGCCGGGCTTGGCCCCGGCGGGCTGACCGGGCTGTCCTGCCTGGACCGGGCCGGTCTCGGCGGCGGCCAGCGAGACCTTCTCGGCGCCGGCCGTGGTGGCTCCGCTGCCTGCCGGACCGTCGCCGGGGGTGGCGGAGAGGGCCAGTGCGCCGGTGCAGGCGGCGGCGGCGACGCCGATGGCGGTCATCTTCTGGACCTTGTTCGAGCGGAAAGAATTAAATGCAGCAGTGGTGGGCATGCGCATATGTGGGGAACCTCTTCCAGGCGATGATGTGAGCAGGGCTGCCGACTGCGATGGCGGCGTGTGAACCGAATGGCAGAACCCGTTCTCATGCGGTGCCGGGAAAAGCTGCTCGTATTCGGTGCTACTCGAATCATGGTTAACGCCCGGAGTATCAGCAGGCAAGGAAGCCCATTACTATCCGGATTCGTAGTGCGGGCCGAACGGCTCGGCGGCCGGGGCGGTGCCAGGCGGGTGAAATGCGACATTCCGTCCACTAAGCAGGGTCGGAAGTGATCTAAGTCCTGTGCCTGGGGTCACGCGATATGCCGATTCCGGGCCGTCTCCGGGCCGATTCCGGGCCGTCTCCGGGCCGTCTCCGGGCCAGACTTTCCCCGCACCCACGTGTCGTACGGATGTGACGCGTGGGGCGTCAGATACGTATGAGAAAGGCACCGCATGCAGCTGCACACCCGCGAATGGGGCACCGGCGACCGGATCGCGCTGCTCGTCCACGGCATCATGTCGGACCACCGCACCTGGCGGCGGGTCGGCCCCGCGCTGGCCGGCCGGGGATACCGGGTGATCGCGGTCGACCTGCGCGGACACGGGGAGAGCGGGCGCGGCGAGTACAGCGCGGAACTGTTCGCCGACGACCTGGCGGAGACCCTCCCAGCGGGCGCGGAGCTGGCACTCGGCCACTCGCTCGGCGGGATCGCGCTCGCGCTCGCGGTGGACCGGCTGCGGCCCCAGCGGGCCGTCTACTCCGACCCCGCCTGGCCGCTCGGGCGGGGCGAAGCGCCGGACCCCGCGCTGTTCGCGCAGTTCAAGGGGTGGACGCGGGCGACGATCAAGACCCTCAATCCGCGCTGGGAGGAGGCCGACGTCGATGTCGAGCTGGCCACCCTCGCCGCGTGGGACGCCGGCACCGCCGTCTCGCTGTCGGGGGCGGCGGCCTACGACAGGACACCGGACAAGCCGCTCGTGCCGTCCCTGGTGCAGGTCGCCGACCCCAGCTTCCTGATAACCGAGGAGATCAAGGGGGACCTGGCCGGCCGCGGCTTCGAGGTCCGTACGGTCAGCGGCGCCGGGCACACCATCCACCGCGACGACTTCGACGGCTTCATGGGGTCACTGGAGGGCTGGATCTGACCCGGGGCGCGGCGGCCTTCCGGCGCGGCGCGGCGAGCTGCGGGGCTGCGAGCTGTGGGGCAGCTGTGGCGAGGCGAGCTGCGGAGCGGGGCCAGGGGCGCCGCTCAGGTGTCGCAGTCCAGGACCGTGCGGCACAGCGCGCAGCGGGCCCGCATCCTGCCCTGCACCGGCACTCTGATCCGCTGGTGACAGGTCGGGCAAGGGAATGAGACGCGGAGCGGGGCGCGGCCCTCGAAGGCGTAGCCGCCGTCGGCCGACGGTGCGAGGGCGACCGCCGCTCCGCCGTCGCGCTGCGCGTTCTGAGCGGAGCGCCGCTCCTTGGCGTAGCGGCGGGGGCCGGCGCGGCCGGCCGCCGTGAGGGGTGGCTGCCGCTCATCGCGCAGGGCGCGGTCCCTGCCCTTGACGTACGCCTCGTAGGCCTGCGGGCTGGTGAACCAGATGGCCGGGTCCTCGCCGAACAGCTGCGCCCGCTTGGCGAGCACGTAGCCGAATTCCTCCGGGGTCAGATAGCCGAGCTTCTGGCTGCTGGTCGCGCTCTGCCGGTACGCGTCGAGCAGCAGCCAGCCCGCGCCGAGGTAGGCGGCGGCGGTGTCGGTGAGGATCTCGTTGTCGCGGGTGCCGGGGAAGGCGAGGCCGAGGCGGTGCAGATAGACGTGCGTCACCTCGTGCGCGAGGGCCGCGCCGATGTCCTCCCGGTGGGTCTTGAAGCGGGAGTTCAGCTCGATGAAGTACTCGGGCCCGGCGGCGAGTTCGACGTTGCCCGCGTGCAGCATGTCGCGGAAGCTGACGATCACGCGGGCGTCCGGCAGCCGGAGGTGCCGCACCATTGCCTTGGCCACCCGCTGCACGCCGAGATGCAGATCGTCGTGGTCCGCGAAGGCGACGTCGGCGGGGACCACGCTGGCCGAGAAGGTCTGCACGGTGTCGTAGGAGAGCCGTTTGTAGAGCGCGGTGACGGCCGCCCGCACGGTCTCTAGATGCGGAAAGCCGTGCACGACCTCGCTGCCCACTGCCACAGGGCAACTGTACGACTCGCCCCGGCTGTCCGGTACGTACCGGCCGCATAGCGGACAGTCCCGCCGATGGCCGGAGGGAACGGCGGAGGGGGTCGGGGAGGAGCCGCGGAGGGAATTATCGACTGGCCGGAATCAACCCCTTGCCGTGCCGATCACCGCCTCCACATAATCCAAGGGCGCTTTTGCGGGCTCACGCCTTCGGCTCCGGATGCCTTGCGGTGTCCTGCCGTCTTTCCGCGGACTTTTCCGGTTCGAGGGGGCGGCATCCGGAGTTCCGGTTGGCATGGGCCTGACATGTGTGCAGTAACCCCCCACGAGAGGAAGTCTGTTGAAGAACTACCTCAAGCACACCAAGAGAAGCTTCGCCGTCGGCGTCGTCGCGCTCGCCGCGTTCAGCCTCCAGCCCACCGCGCAGGCGCAGACCCCGGGCCCCCGGCCCGGCCCGAGCATCGTCGGCGGCGCCCCCGCCGCGCAGGGCGAATTCCCGTTCATGGTCCGGCTGTCGATGGGCTGCGGCGGCGCGCTCTACGCCAAGGACATCGTCCTCACCGCGGCGCACTGCGTGGACGGCAGCGGCCCGGCCACCGACATCACCGCCACCGGGGGAGTCGTCGACCTGGAGGACTCCAAGGCCGTCACCGCCGCCTCCACCGAAGTCCTCCAAGCCCCCGGCTACAACGGCAAGGGCAAGGACTGGGCGCTGATCAAGCTCGACAAGCCGCTCGACCTGCCGACGCTGAAGATCGCCGAGAACGACAAGCTCAACGAGGGCGACTTCGACATCGCCGGCTGGGGCGCCGACAAGGAGGGCGGCGAGCAGCAGCGCTACCTGCTCAAGGCGCAGGTCCCGTTCGTGGACGACGCGGCCTGCCAGGCGGCCTACGGCGACCAGCTCACACCCGGCGAGGAGATCTGCGCCGGATTCATGGACGAGGGCGGCACCGACACCTGCCAGGGCGACTCCGGCGGCCCGATGTTCCGCAAGGACTCCTACAACAAGTGGATACAGGTCGGCATAGTCAGCTGGGGCGACGGCTGCGCACGGCCCGGCAAGCCCGGCGTCTACACCGAGGTGAGCACCTTCGCCGCGGACATCAAGACCGCGGCCGCCGGACTCTGATCGCGGCCGAGCACGGCCGAGCAACGCTGCTCACGGCCGATCACGGCTGAGCGCAGCTGATACGGCCCGGCAGCGGAGCCTCGCGGCCGGCCACGACTGGGGTCCGTATGGACCCCGTATGGACCCCGTACACCC
>NZ_JAYMZR010000110.1:0-21221 GCF_035828615.1 Streptomyces sp. H27-D2
ACCCCCGCCGGGTGCGATCAACACCCAGGCGAGGGTCTAACCACCGAGATCGCCCCTTAAGAAAGTCGATCCCATGGCTGTTGCCAACCTTGGCGCTGCCCCGCGCCCGGACGCTCCCCCCATGGCCTCCCCCGGCTACGGAAAACGCTCCGCGCCAGGCCAAAGCCCGCACCACGCCGACGACTTCGCCCATCTGGCGGAGCGCGAGGCGGCGGTCGCCTCCTACATCGACCGCCTCCCCGAAGGTGCCGCGATGGACGCCAAAAACCTCGCCAAAAACCTGCCTCTCTACGGCCAGAAATCCGTCCGCTCCGCCCTCAACCTGATCTCCGAAGCCGGCAACCTGCGACGCGTCAAAGAAACCGTCGGCGACGGCGGCTCGCAGTGGGTCTACCGGACCTACTTCACCCGGACGCCCCGGGGCGACGCCTGGTGGGCCCGCTTCCTCGCAGGCGGCGCACCCGAGACGGTCACGGAGACGGTCGCGGAGACCGCCCCGGCGCGTACGGACCCGCCGCCCCCAACCCCCGCACCGCCAGCGGACTTTCACGCGGACGAGGGACCACGCCCCACCCCGCCCCCGATCCCCCGCCAGCGGCAACGCCCCGTACAGCCCGGCCCGTACGCATGGTCCGGCCCCTACGCACCGGCCGCCCCGCCGACCCGGCCCGTACGCCCCGCCCGGCCCGTACGCCCCGCCCGGCCCGTACGGTCCACCCGGCCCCCGCGCTCACCCGCCTACGAAACCCTGGCCGCCCTCGGCCGCACCGCCCCCCGCATGACCCTCTCCGCCGCCGAATGCCAGGCCCTCGAACCCCTCGCCGAGGAATGGCTCGCACGCGGAGCAAACAACGCCGACATCATCCGAGCACTCACAGCCGGGCTCCCCACCGACGTCCACTCACCCGGAGCCCTCGCCCGCAGGCGACTCACCGACAAACTGCCACCCGAACCCACCACCACAGCCCCCGACCACCCCTTCGGCGAGCAACCCACACTTCGCCCACCCCTCCGCATCATGGAATGCACCGAATGCCGCGCCCCCGGCCCACCCCAAGCGCTCCCCGGCGGCCTCTGCCGCACCTGCACCACCCAAGCCCTGCCACCCACACCACCGCCCACCCCCGCCGGCCTCTCCCCCGAAGAAGTCCACGCCCGCGCCGCCCTACTCCGCGCAGCCGCAGGCCTCCCCGGACGCAGCGCGCCACGCTGACCCCGCCCAATTGATCCGGCGGGTCAGCCCTCGGAGATGCCGAGTTCGTTCCGGGTGAGGCCGAATTCGCCGAGCATGGCGTCGAGGGAGACCCTGCTGCCGTCGTCCGAGGCGGCGCGCGACAGCACCCGTAGCGCGTCCAGAAGATCTTCCTGCGAGCCGTCGAGCTCCCTGGGTCCGGCGACACCGATGACGGCGGCCCGGCTTGCGGTGCCGCTCGATCACTACGTCCTCGCCGGCCTCAGCCGCCCCGATCAGTCCGACCACACCTCTGTCGGCCGCTTCGCTCACAGACAACACATTCGGGATCGACATGGGTCAATCTATACAGACCCTTCGAGAATCTGGACAAATTCCCACCCGCCACCACCACGCCGGTTACCGCTCGGGCACCCAGCCAAAGCCCTCCGAGTCCCGACCGACCCGCCCAAAAACAACATCCGCGAAGTGCACCCCGAACCCAACCGTGCCCGGCGTCGCCAGTTCCTCCAGCAGTTGCCGCCGAGTGCGTTCCGCCTGCTCCGAGTCGGCGTCCGCGACCACCGTCCACTCCGGATGCCGGACCTGGACCGGCGAGTGCAGCGCGTCGCCGAAAGCGATCAGCCGCTGCACCTCGGACCCATCACCGGCCCCAGCCTCATCCCCCGCCCCAGCCCCGACTGACGTGATCTCGAACGCCGCATGCCCCGGCGTATGACCAGGCGTCGCCAGCACCCGCACCCCGGGGAAGATTTCCTCGCCCTGCTCAACCATGCGGACGCGCGGCGTCAGCGCCCCCACCATCTCCGCGGTCACCCCATGCTGCGCGGCAGCGCCCCGGTGCTCCCACTCCGTCGCCGTGAGCAGCACCTCGGCCCCCGCGAAGGCGGGCTGCGCCGCCCAGCCGACATGGTCGCCGTGCAGGTGGGTGATGGCAATGGCCTCGACCTGGTCGGGCGTACGGCCCAGCCGGGCGAGGCTGTCCGGGAACGTGCCGCCGTGGATTTCACCCATCACCGGATTGTCCGGGTCCGCGGGGGCCGACTGCGGTCCGACGCCGGCGTCGATGAGCAGGGCGCGGCCTCCGTGCTCGACCAGCAGGCCGCCGATGCTCCCGACGAGGCTGCCGTCGGGGTCGAGGTACCGGCGATTCGTCTCCCAGTCCTGGTCGGCCGTGCCCGGGAACCAGCCTCGGGGCTTGAGCCGCACCGCGCCGTCGAGCACATAGCTGAGCTTCAACTCGCCGAGCCGAAGGGTCCGTTGCTGCGAGACCGCGGTCAAGCGCCGCACGGCGTCCGCTTCGATCTCTGTGACCTCTGTGATCTCCATGGCACAGAAACTTACAACTAGAACCATTCAAGTTGCAACCTTTCTAGCTGCAACCTTTCTAACTTTACGCAGTCGTTAGGATGGGGGCATGACGATCGCCGAGCGGGAGCTGTGCGGGCTGGTGAGCGGCCTGGCGCAGGAAATCGAGGCGCATATCCGCGTTCTCGCGGCGAAGCTGAATCTCACCGCGCCCCAGGCCATCGCGCTGCGCGAACTGACCGGGCCGTTGACCATGCGCGAGCTGGCCGGGCGGATGACGTGCGAGCCGTCCAACGCGACGTTCGTCGTCGACCGGCTGGAGAGCCAGGGCCTGGTCGTACGGGAGCCGCACCCCACCGACCGGCGTGCCAAGCAGCTCGTCCTCACGCCTGCGGGCGCTGAGCTGCGCGCCCAGCTGATCGAGGCATTCGTCGGGAACTCGCCGCTCGCCGCTCTGACGGACCAGGAGCAGAAGTCCCTGCGCGAACTGCTGCTCCGCGCGAGCGGGCGTAGTAGGTAGCGAGCGCGACACAGCGAGCGCGCAGCGAGAAGCCCCCGTCGGACGACCGGTCAACCGGTCGCCCGACGGGGGCCTCGTGCTCACAACTGCCGGACAGCTCTAAGCCGCCGCGCCAGCCCTAAAGCCGCCGCGCGACCTCCGCCGCCCAATACGTGAGGATCATGTTCGCGCCCGCCCGCTTCGCGCCGGTGAGCGTCTCCATGATGATGCGCTCGCGCTCCACCCAGCCGTTGGCCGCGGCGGCCTCGATCATCGCGTACTCGCCCGACACCTGGTAGGCGGCGACCGGCACGTCCACCGCGTCGGCGACCTGGCGCAGGATGTCGAGGTACGGCAGGGCCGGCTTGACCATGACGATGTCGGCGCCCTCGGCGAGGTCCAGCGCCAGCTCGCGCATGGACTCACGCGCGTTGGCCGGGTCCTGCTGGTACGTCTTGCGGTCGCCGGTGAGCGAGGAGTCGACGGCCTCGCGGAAGGGGCCGTAGAACGCCGAGGCGTACTTCGCGGTGTAGGCCATGATCGACACGTCCTGGTGACCCGCGCCGTCCAACGCCTCGCGTACGACGCGGACTTGGCCGTCCATCATGCCGGACGGGCCGACCATGTGGACGCCCGCCTCGGCCTGGACGCGGGCCATCTCGGCGTAGCGCTCCAGCGTCGCGTCGTTGTCCACCCGGCCCTGAGCGTCCAGGACGCCGCAGTGGCCGTGGTCGGTGAACTCGTCCAGGCACAGGTCGGACATGACGACCAGGTCGTCGCCGACCTCCGCCCGTACGTCGCGGATGGCGAGCTGGAGGATGCCGTTCGGGTCGGTGCCGGACGAGCCGATCGCGTCCTTGGTCTTCGGGATGCCGAAGAGCATGATTCCGCCGACGCCCGCCGCGACGGCATCGGCCGCCGCCTTCCGCAGGGTGTCGCGGGTGTGCTGCACGACGCCCGGCATGGTCGAGACCGGCACCGGCTCGCTGATGCCCTCCCGCACGAAGGCGGGGAGGATCAGGTCGGCCGGGTGCAGCCGGGTCTCGGCGACCATCCGCCGTACCGCGGGGTTGACCCGCAGCCGGCGCGGACGGGCGCCGGGGAAGGCCGGGCCGGAGCCGTGACCAGAGCCAGGACCGGAGCTGTGACCGGAGCTGTGACCGGAGCCAGGACCGAGCCCCTGACCAGCCGCGGAAGCCGCGGAACCGTTACCGCTCGGGCCGACCGGCCCACGGTCCCGCTCAGAACCCGGCCCCGAACCCCGCCGGGAATCGTACGTGCTCAACTGCGTGCCCTCCTACGCGATCCGGGCCGTCGCTCGCTCGGCCTGGTGACCTGGTCCCCGGCCTCCACCGCGGCGGCCCGCCGGGCGGCGCCGAAGTCCGCGAGCGCCTCGGCCAGCTTGTGCACCGAGGGTTCCGGGGAGAGTACGTCCACCCGCAGCCCGTGCTCCTCCGCCGTCTTGGCGGTGGCCGGGCCGATGCAGGCGATGACGGTGACATTGTGCGGCTTGCCCGCGATGCCCACGAGGTTGCGCACGGTGCTCGACGAGGTGAAGAGCACCGCGTCGAAGCCACCGCCCTTGATCGCCTCACGGGTGTCGGCCGGCGGCGGCGAGGCGCGCACGGTCCGGTAGGCCGTGACGTCGTCCACCTCCCAGCCCAGCTCGATCAGGCCCGCGACCAGCGTCTCGGTCGCGATGTCGGCGCGCGGCAGGAAGACCCGGTCGATCGGGTCGAACACCGCGTCGTACGGCGGCCAGTCCTCCAGCAGCCCGGCCGCGGACTGCTCACCGCTGGGCACCAGATCCGGCTTGACGCCGAAGTCCACCAGCGCGGCGGCCGTCTGCTCGCCGACCGCGGCGACCTTGATCCCGGCGAAGGCGCGGGCGTCGAGCCCGTACTCCTCGAACTTCTCCCGGACCGCCTTGACGGCGTTGACCGAGGTGAAGGCGATCCACTCGTAGCGGCCGGTGACCAGGCCCTTGACCGCGCGCTCCATCTGCTGCGGAGTGCGCGGCGGCTCGACCGCGATGGTCGGCACCTCGTGCGGCACCGCGCCGTACGAGCGCAGTTGGTCGGAGAGCGAGGCCGACTGCTCCTTCGTCCGCGGCACGAGCACCTTCCAGCCGAAGAGCGGCTTGGACTCGAACCACGAGAGCTGTTCGCGCCGGGCGGCGGCGCAGCGCTCGCCGACCACGGCTATGACGGGCTGGCCGGCGTCCGGCGAAGGCAGCACCTTCGCCGCCTTGAGCACCTGGGCCACGGTCCCGAGGGTCGCGTTCCAGGTGCGCTGCCGGGTGGTGGTGCCGGCGACGGTGACGGTCATCGGGGTATCGGGCTTGCGCCCGGCCGCGACCAGTTCGCCGGCCGCGGCGGCGACCGCTTCGAGGGTGGTGGAGACGACGGCGGTCGCTTCGCTCGCGCCGACCTCCAGCCAGCGGCGGTCGGTGGCCTTGCGGGCGTCGATGAAGCGGACGTCCACTCCGTCGGCGTCCCGCAGCGGCACTCCGGCGTAGGCGGGCACGCCGACGAGGGTGGCCACACCGGGCACCACCTCGAAGACGATGCCCTCGGCGGCGCAGGCCAGCATCTCGGCTGTCGCGTCGCCGTCCAGGCCGGGATCGCCGGTGACCGCGCGGACCACCCGCTTGCCGCCGCGTGCCGCCCCCATGACAAGATTGGTCACGTCCCTCAACACCGGGACTCTGTCGGCGGCTGACGATTCGTCAACGACCGGTTGCAGCGGCATGTCGACGTTTTCGCGCGCATGCGCGCGCACCACGTCGAGCACCCGTTCATCGGCGATCAATACGTCCGCGTGGGACAGCGCCTCTACGGCGCGCAGTGTGAGCAGTCCCGGATCTCCGGGTCCGGCACCGAGGAAGGTGACGTGCCCGAGTGCGGGAAGGTTCGAGGTCGTGGGGCTCAATGTGCTCGCTCCCCCATAAGACCGGCGGCACCCTTGGCGAGCATCTCGGCAGCGAGTTCGCGGCCGAGAGCCGCGGCGTCTTGAGGGGCCGCGGGTACGGGACCAGTGGTGGACAGCTGCACCAGCGTCGAGCCGTCGGTTGTCCCGACGACAGCGCGCAGGCGCATTTCGGTGGCAATCTGCCCGTCAACCAACAGGTCGGCCAACGCACCCACAGGTGCGGAGCAGCCGGCCTCCAGGGCGGCGAGCAGAGTTCGCTCGGCGGTCACGGCGGCCCGGGTGTACGGGTCGTCGAGCTCGGCGAGCAGGCTCGCGAGGGCGGTGCCCTCACGAACATGATCAAGGGCGCATTCGATCGCCAGGGCGCCTTGGCCCGGGGCGGGCAGGACCGAGTCGACGTCCAGCAGTTCGGTCGCCTCCTCGATCCGGCCGATGCGGATGAGTCCGGCGGCGGCCAGCACCACGGCGTCGAGCTCCCCGGAGCGGACGAAGCCGATCCGGGTGCCGACGTTGCCGCGGATCGGCACCGTCTCGATGTCACGGCCCAGCGAGCGCGCCCAGGCGTTCAGCTGCGCCATCCGGCGCGGCGACCCGGTGCCCACCCGGGCACCGTCGGGAAGCTGCTCGAAGGTCAGGCCGTCGCGGGCGACCAGCGCGTCGCGCGGGTCCTCGCGGGCCGGGATCGCGGCCAGTACGAGGCCGTCGGCCGGCGCGGTCGGCAGGTCCTTCAGCGAGTGCACCGCGAAGTCGATCTCGCCGCTGAGCAGCGCGTCGCGCAGCGCGGAGACGAAGACGCCGGTTCCGCCGATCTGCGCGAGGTGCTCCCGCGAGGTGTCACCGTACGTGGTGATCTCGACCAGCTCGACGGGCCGGCCGGTGAGGCCGCGCACCGCCTCGGCGACCCGCCCGGACTGGGCCATGGCGAGCTCGCTCCGCCTGGTGCCGAGTCGGAGCGGCTGCCGGCCTCCCGGACCGCCCGGGGCTCCCGGGCCCCCGAAGGCCGTAGTGGATGTGTCGTTCATGCCCGCTCCCGTCCAGGGTCACGCGTATCGGCCCGGCTGACGGCTGCTACCGCCTGCGGGTCGAGGTCGAAAAGTTCGCGCAGCGCGTCCGCGTACCCGGCGCCGCCGGGTTCACCCGCCAGCTGCTTGACCCGCACGGTGGGCGCGTGCAGGAGTTTGTCGACGACACGGCGCACGGTCTGGGTGATCTCCGCGCGCTCCTTGTCGTCCAGGTCGGGCAGCCGTCCGTCGAGCCGGGCGATCTCACCGGCGACGACGTCCGCGGCCATGGTGCGCAGGGCGACCACGGTCGGAGTGATCTGCGCGGCGCGCTGGGCGGCGCCGAAGGCGGCGACCTCGGCGGAGACGATGGCCCGCACCTGGTCGACGTCGGCGGCCATCGGCGCGTCGGCGGAGGCTTCGGCGAGCGCTTCGATGTCGACGAGGCGCACGCCGTCGAGGCGGTGCGCGGCGGCGTCGATGTCGCGCGGCATCGCGAGGTCCAGCAGGGCCAGCGTCACGGCCGCGCCGTCATCGGTGCAGTCCGCGCCGGCGACGCCCGCCGGACAGTTCTCGGCGGTCGGCCGTACGGAGGCGGGGGCGGCGCTGTCGGGAGCGCGGCGCGCGAGGGCGTCGCGTACGTCCTCGTGGGTCAGCACGAGGCCGGTCGCGCCGGTGCAGGAGACGACGATGTCGGCGAGGGCCAGCTCGGCATCGATGGTGGCGATCGGCACGGCCCGCGCGGCGAAGCCGAACCCGGGTGTGCCGAGCGCGTCCAGCACGCCCGCGGTGACCTGCTCGGTCAGCAGCGCGGCGAGCCGCTCGGCGCGCTCCAGGGTCCGGTTGGCGACGATCACTTCGCCGACGCCGGCCCGCGCGAGCGTCGCCGCGGCGAGCGAGGACATCGAGCCCGCGCCGATCACCAGCGCGCGCTTGTCGCTCGCCCACTCGGCGACCGGCCGGCCGGACGCGAGCTGTTCGAGTCCGAACGTGACCAGCGACTGCCCGGCCTTGTCGATGCCGGTCTCGCTGTGCGCCCGCTTGCCGACCCGCAGGGCCTGCTGGAAGAGGTCGTTGAGCAGCTTGCCGGCCGTGTGCTGGTCCTGCCCGACCGCGAGCGCGTCCTTGATCTGGCCGAGGATCTGGCCCTCGCCCACCACCATCGAGTCCAGCCCGCAGGCGACCGAGAAGAAGTGGTGGACGGCCCGGTCCTCGTAGTGCACGTACAGGTAAGGGGTCAGCTCTTCGAGATCGACGCCGCTGTGGTGCGCGAGCAGCATCGACAGCTCGGCGACGCCGGCGTGGAACTTGTCCACGTCCGCGTACAGCTCGATGCGGTTGCAGGTGGCGAGCACCACGGCCTCGGCGGCGGGTTCGGCCGCGAGGACGTCCTGCAACAGCTTGCCCCGCGCCTCGGGCGCGATGGCGGCACGTTCCAGCACGCTCACCGGCGCGCTGCGGTGGCTCAGACCGACGACGAGCAGACTCATGCCGGCATCACGGCGGGCACGTCCCCGTCAGGTCCTCGCTTGCCGTTCTTACCGGCCGCCGCGGCACGGGTGCCGCGGCGCTGTGCGGCCGGGCGCTCCCTCTCCTCGGTGGCATGCGCGGCCACGGCGTCGAGACCCGCTTCATGAGCCGCGTCCGCCGCGTCCTCGGCAGCCTTGCGCTGCTCGTGGAACGCGAGGATCTGCAGCTCGATCGACAGGTCGACCTTGCGCACGTCCACCCCGTCCGGAACGGACAGCACGGTGGGCGCGAAGTTGAGGATCGAGGTCACCCCGGCGGCGACGAGCCGCTCGCAGACCTGCTGGGCGGCGCCGGCCGGCGTCGCGATGACGCCGATCGAGACGCCGTTGTCGCTGATGATCGCCTCAAGCTCATCCGTGTGCCGCACCGGCAGACCCGCGACCGGCTTGCCGGCCATCTCCGGGTCGGCGTCGATCAGCGCGGCGACCCGGAAACCACGGGAGGCGAAGCCGCCGTAGTTGGCGAGCGCGGCGCCGAGATTGCCGATGCCGACGATGACGACGGGCCAGTCCTGGGTCAGGCCGAGCTCACGGGAGATCTGGTAGACGAGGTACTCGACGTCATAGCCCACCCCGCGGGTGCCATAAGAGCCGAGGTACGAGAAGTCCTTGCGCAACTTGGCCGAGTTGACCCCGGCCGCGGCCGCGAGTTCCTCCGACGACACCGTGGGCACCGAGCGCTCGGACAGCGCGGTCAGAGCGCGCAGATACAGCGGCAGACGGGCGACGGTGGCCTCGGGAATGCCTCGGCTGCGGGTCGCCGGTCGGTGCGTTCGGCCAGTTGCCACGGTGCTCCTGCGGGTAGAGCGGGGCTGCGGGCGGTCGTCTGTTCCCGGACCGCCCCGTCGACAGCAGGCTATGTCTTTGTGAACGCGTGCACAAAGATGGTGTCCGCTTTGTCCGAGCAAAGTGACAGGCGTCACGCGCACTTTCCGGCCGGTGGCGGAACCGCCGATCGGAGCACGCCGTTCGCGCCGGTGTCCGGTGAGAGCAGCCGCGAACACGCGCTCATCCTCCTCGCTTCGCCGCCCCCGGACACCACTACAAATCGCCCACGATGCTAATCGACCCGACACCCGCTCCGTAACGAGCGCGTCAGGGTTGCACAATGCAGCCATGACTCCGCTGCTGCGCCGCACCGCCCGCAAGAACCCGGCTGAGAGCACCGTCACACTCATCGGCAAGCCCGGCTGCCATCTGTGCGACGACGCGGAGCGGATCATCGAGCGGATCTGCGGCGAACTGGGCGCGGCGTGGGAGAAGCGCGACATCACCCAGGACGAGGAGCTGCACCGCAAGTACTGGGAGCAGATCCCGGTCATCCTGATCGACGGCGCCCAGCACGACTTCTGGCGCGTCGACCCGAAACGACTCCGGGCGGCGCTGGGCGGCTAGCGCCGCGGCCGGCAGGTTGTCCCCCGGAGTGGGAGCGCCTCAGGTTGCGCCCCTGTCCTCAATCGCCGGACGGGCTAAATTCAGCCCTCCCCCGGCCGAAGGCTGGGGGAGATTGAGGACGGCCGCAGCCTTCGGACGGCGTGCCGCGATCCGGGCACCGCGAGCCGAGAACACCGGCCCACCTGCCCACGGCCAGACCCGCGGTCACCGCGAATTCACGCCGCCGCATCCTCCCCGTTCCAGCCGTCCCGAACAGACTGGCTATGCTCGCCGCATGGCCTCTCTCGGATGGCTCACCCCCCGTAAGCGTTCCGCCACCGCGCGCAGCGTGCTGGCAGGCGAGGCAGCGGCCGAGGCAGCGCGCAAGACCTCGCAGGACATCAGCGACCAGGCATTCGGCGGCGCCGAATTCGCCGGGCCGGACGGCGACACCCGTACGGTGCCCGCGAAAGCCGTCCCCGATGAGCCGGAGTTCCCGGTCACCGGGGACCACCTCGCCGCCGCCTTCTTCGACCTCGACAACACCGTCATGCAGGGCGCCGCGATCTTCCACTTCGGCCGCGGCCTCTACAAGCGGAACTTCTTCCACAAGCGCGAACTCGCCCGCTTCGCCTGGCAGCAGGCGTACTTCCGGCTGGCCGGCTCGGAGAACCCGGAGCACATGGAGGAGGCGCGCAACAGCGCGCTGTCCATCGTCAAGGGCCACCGCGTCTGTGAACTGACGCGGATCGGCGAGGAGATCTACGACGAGTACATGGCCGAGCGGATCTGGCCCGGCACCCGCGCGCTGGCCCAGGCGCACCTCGACGCCGGCCAGAAGGTCTGGCTGGTCACCGCCGCGCCGGTGGAGACCGCCACGATCATCGCCCGCCGGCTCGGTCTGACCGGCGCGCTGGGCACCGTCGCCGAGTCCATCGGCGGCGTCTACACCGGCAAGCTGGTCGGCGAGCCGCTGCACGGCCCCGCGAAGGCGGAGGCGGTACGCGCCCTCGCGACGGCCGAGGGCCTGGACCTCACCCGCTGCGCCGCCTACAGCGACTCGGCCAACGACATCCCCATGCTCTCGCTCGTCGGCTATCCGTACGCGGTCAATCCGGACAAGGGCCTGCGCCAGCACGCCCGCGAGCACGGCTGGCGGCTGCGCGACTACCGGACCGGCCGCAAGGCGGCCAAGATCGGCATCCCGGCCGCGGCCGGCCTGGGCGCACTGGCCGGCGGCGCGGCGGCCGCGGTAGCCCTGCAACGCCGCCGCCGCTGACCCGACGGCCGGGGCCCCCGAACCGCACTGAACGATCACGAACGACCGCACGCGACCAAGAACGACTCCGCCCAACCACACACAGCCCGCACAACGCCACACACGGCCCGCCCAGCGCCTCGCCGCGCCTGAGCGGGCCGTTCGCATGTCCGCCCGCCCGCGCCGCCCACGCGGCCCGCTCGCGTCCGCACCGCCCGCGCGCGTCCCGCGCCACCTGTGCGCCCGACGAGGCTCCGCCCACCCCGTACGACACTCCCGGGCCCCGGCCCGCTCCCGAGCCGCCGACACCCGGTGTCAGGACCGCATTCCGGGCTTCCTACCCCCGCCGCCCCGGCAGCGAACCCCCGCTTACCGCGCCGCCGCTGGATCCGTACAACACGCCGCCCAACCAGGCAGAACACGACAGAAAGTGATCAACATAAGGCCACTGTTCGATACTTGAACAGCCATCATTCCGCATCGGAGTGGGCGCAACCGGTGATTTGAGCAACTGGGTGTAGCGCCGCCTGTACGAAGCGTTATTCTCCTCACACGCAAACCGGTACCCACGCGTCCCTACGACGGGTGAACGGTTCCGCACTGAACGTGATGGAAGCTCTGCCTCTGGGAGTCCCGTGTACCCACACGTCGGGGTTGACACCTCGGGCCTGGCTACGCTGCGCGCAACGGTCGTCGACCGCCTGCGCGCTTTCGTCCCCACCGCGTATGCCGTCCCTGCCCTCGCCGCACCTGTCCCCGCTGGTCCCGCCCGACCCGTACGTCCCGTACGCCCCGCCTACGCCTTGGCCGACGGGAGCGCGGCGGTCGGCAGACGCAGTCGTGCCGGCGCCGGCACGACCACTACCACTGCCCGTCGCCCCAGCGCGGACAGTGACAGCCACCGCATGCTGGAACTCGTCGAACGAGCCCAGGCCGGCGAGACCGAAGCCTTCGGCCAGCTCTACGACCAGTACTCCGACACCGTCTACCGCTACATCTATTACCGCGTCGGCGGAAAGGCGACCGCGGAGGACCTCACGAGCGAGACCTTCCTGCGCGCCCTGCGCCGCATCGGCACCTTCACCTGGCAGGGCCGCGACTTCGGCGCCTGGCTGGTGACCATCGCCCGCAACCTCGTCGCCGACCACTTCAAGTCCAGCCGTTTCCGGCTGGAGGTCACGACCGGCGAGATGCTGGACGCCAACGAGGTCCAGCGCAGTCCCGAGGACTCGGTGCTCGAATCCCTCTCCAACGCCGCCCTTCTGGAAGCGGTCCGCAAGCTCAACCCGCAGCAACAGGAGTGCGTGACCCTCCGTTTCCTCCAGGGGCTCTCGGTCGCCGAAACGGCCCGGGTCATGGGGAAGAACGAAGGCGCGATCAAAACCCTGCAGTACCGGGCCGTACGGACACTGGCCCGCATCCTTCCGGACGACGCCCGCTAGCACCGGGAGCACCCCCGGACACCGGTGGCCTCAGGATTCCGGTCGCCCCCGGATTCCGGGCGGTCCGATCATCGGCAGGGCGTAACCCGAGTGCCTCGATGCTCGTTGGGCGGAGTGCAGACTCCCTGCGGTCACGCCATGCCCGCGTCCACTCACTCGATCGAGTGGACGCGTGCAAGGCGTGCAACCCTTCGGCCAGTCTGGAGAGTCCATCCAGTCCGGGGAGTCGATCGTCATGACGAGAGGAGGTGCCGCCCGTGATCGCGAACGTATCGGCGCACCGGCGGGCCAACGCCTTCGCCCAGGCTCTGGAGGACCAAGTCCTCGAGAGCGCGGCGGCCGAGCAGTCCGAGGCATCGGCGGAGAACGCCGAGCAGGGACGGCTCATGGCTGTGACGGGCGGGCTCGGCTCGCTGCCTGCACCGAAGTTGGACCCGGAGGTGAAAACCGTCCAGCGAGCGCAACTGATCGCCGCGATGGAAACGCTCTGGGCAGAGGGCACGGCGGCGGGGGGACCCCCTCAGGTTCCCGAGCAGCGCGCCGCCAAGGGCAGCCACCGGGCCGGCCCGATGAGCCGGTTCCGGCCGCGGTCCCGCTGGTCCCGGGGGCTCGCGGCCGGCGGGCTCACCGTCGGGGTGGCCGCCGGCGCCTTCAGCGGTGTCGCGGCGGCGAGTTCCGACGCGCTGCCCGGTGACTCGCTGTATGGCCTCAAGCGTGGGATGGAGGACTTCAAGCTCGGCCTCGCCGACGGCGACAACGACCGCGGGGACCTCTACCTCGACCAGGCGTCCACCCGGCTCCAGGAGGCCCGCCGCCTCATGGAGCGCGGCCGGGCCGCCGACCTGGACCACGAGTCGCTGGGCGAGATCCGCCGGGCGCTCTCCGGGATGCGGCACGACGCCTCGGAAGGCCACCGGCTGCTGCACGAGGCGTACGAACGCGACGGCTCGATCATCCCGATCCAGACCCTCAACTCGTTCAGCAAGTCGCACCGCGAGAGCTGGAGCCGACTGCGCGACCGGCTGCCCGTCCAGCTCACCGACGTCGGCGACGAAGTCAGTTCCGTCTTCGACGCCATAGACGATGAGGTCGGCCCGCTGCGGTCGCTGCTGCCGCCCGAGCCGGACGGCAAGCCCGGCCGGCAGGACCGACAGCGGACCGGCGGTTCCGAGGGTGCCGGAGCATCGGAGCGTACGACCGCTCCCGCGCCGTCCTCGGCGGCTCCGTCCGACGGCAAGCAGCGCGGCGGCGGCGGCAAGCCGCGTCCCTCCTCCTCCTCCGAGAAGAAGGACGGCGGACTGCTCGGCGGCGGCGGACTGCTCGACCCCGAGCCGAGCGACAGCCCGGCGACCCCGGACAAGAGCGGCAAGGGCAGCAAGGGAGGCGGCCTCGACAATCCGACGCGGCCCGACGTCACCATCCCGCCGCTGCTCCCCGACCTGCTGCCGGGCTTCGGCATCGACGGCGGGGACGCCAAGTAGCACCCGCACCAAGCGTTACCCGGCAGCACCTCGCAACGGCGCTCGGTCTCAGAAGTCTCAGAAGAAGACCGAGCGCCGTTGCACGAGCAGCTTGTACAGCGTGTGCTGGATCGTCTCCCGCACCTGATCGGTCAGATTGAACATCAGCATCGGGTCCTCGGCGGCCTCCGGCGGGAAGCCGTCCGTCGGGATCGGCTCGCCGAACTGGATGGTCCACTTCGTCGGCAGCGGTATCCCGCCCAGCGGCCCCAGCAGCGGGAAGGTCGGCGTGATCGGGAAGTACGGGACGCCGAGCAGCCGGGCCAGCGTCCTCGAATTGCCGATCATCGGGTAGATCTCCTCCGCGCCGACGATCGAGCACGGCACGATCGGCACCCCGGCCTTCAGCGCCGTGGAGACGAAGCCGCCGCGCCCGAAGCGCTGCAGCTTGTAGCGCTCCGAGAACGGCTTCCCGATGCCCTTGAAGCCCTCCGGCATCACCCCGACCACCTCGCCGCGCTCCAGCAGCCGCTGCGCGTCCTCCGCGCACGCCAGGGTGTGGCCCGCCTTGCGCGCCAGCTCGTTGACGACCGGCAGCATGAAGACGAGGTCGGCGGCGAGCAGCCGCAGATGCCGGTCGGCGGGGTGCTTGTCGTGCACCGCGACCTGGAGCATCAGGCCGTCGAGCGGCAGCGTCCCGGAGTGGTTGGCGACGATCAGCGCGCCGCCGGTGTCGGGGATGTTCTCGATGCCCTTCACCTCGACCCGGAAGTACTTCTCGTACAGCGGGCGCACCATCGCCATCAGGACCTGGTCGGTGAGGTCCTTGTCGTAGCCGAACTCGTCGACCTCGTACTCCCCGGTGATCCGCCGCCGCAGGAAGCTCAGCCCCTGCGCCACCCGCCGGTCCCAGCCCGCGCCGGCCGGTTCCGCGCCGGCCTCCGCGGCGTCCGTGACCTCGGGGATGTCCTGCGCGAGCCACTGCTCCTCGCGCGGCTCCGGCACCGGCTTGAGCGGACCCTGGGCGTGCCCCTGGTTCGTACGCCCGGCCCGCCTGCCGCCCCTGCGCCGGGACCGCGGCTCCTCGCCGAACGGGATGACCTTGGCGTCCGCCATCGTTGGTGAGCTCCTCACTGGGCCGCGCCGGGTGCGGCCAGCACACCGGCGAGGCGGTCGACGGTACGGGCAAGCACCGCGGGCGGGAGCAGCCCGGGTCCGCGGCTGCGCGCGAAGTCCTCGAAGGTCTCGGCCGTCGTGTACCTCGGCGTGAATCCCAGTGTCTCTCGCATCTGGGTGGTCTGGACGACCCGGCCGTGGGTGAGCAGCCGGATCTGCTCCGGTGAGAAGTCGGTGACGCCGACGGTGCGCAGCGCCGAGCCGACCCAGGTGACGGTCGGCAGCAGGAACGGCAGCGTCGGGCGGCCGAGCCGGCGGGCGGTCTGCGAGAGCAGCAGGACGCCGTCGCCGGCGATGTTGAAGGTGCCGCTGTTGAGCGAGCCGCGGGCGGGTTCGGAGGCTGCGATCCGCAGGACGTCGATCACATCGTCCTCGTGCACGAACTGGAGCCTCGGGTCGTAGCCGAGGACGGTCGGCAGCACGGGCAGCGAGAAGTACTCGGCGAGCGGCGAATCGGCGCACGGACCGAGGATGTTGGCGAACCGCAGCACCGCCACGGCGACGTCGGGCCGGCGCCGGGCGAATCCCCTGACGTACCCCTCGACCTCGACGGTGTCCTTCGCGAAACCGCCGCTGGGCAGCGATTTTGGCGGAGTGCTCTCGGTGAAGACAGCCGGGTCGCGCGGCGCGGAACCGTACACGCTGGTGCTGGACTTGACCACGAGCCGTTTGACGGACGGCGCCTTCTGGCAGGCGCCGAGCAGCTGCATGGTGCCGATCACGTTGGTCTCCTTGACCAGCGCCCGGCCGCCCCCTCTGCCGATCGGGGTGCCGGTGACGTTCATATGCACGACGGTGTCGACGGCGTGCTCGGCGAGCACCTTGGCGATCATCGGGTGCCGTATGTCGGCCCGGACGAATTCGGCGCCGCCCAAATGGTGCTCGGGTGGCACGGAGTCGACCCCGATCACCCGCTCGACGTCGGGATCGCGCTGAATACGGCGTACAAAACGGCCCCCGAGTTGACGGGCCACACCGGTGACGAGCACGACCTTGCCCAAGATCAGCGCCTTCCTCACACCCCGCCGGGACCCGAACGGTCCCAGCGCCCTGCGGTCACCGTATCGGGTGGACGTTGCGCTGTGATGACCGCACGATGCAGCGAGCTACATTTCCGGACGCGAAGACGCCGCTGCGGTGAATCAGGTGCGAACGGGACGGGAGCGGGCCTTGGGACCGGGGCCTGGGACCGGATCGGCCGGATCAGCCGTCCGGGCGCGCGCCCGGCGCACGGCATCCGCAAACGCCACCGCCTGCAAACGCCACCGCCCTCCCACCTGTGTGGTGGGAGGGCGGTGAACACGTGCTCAGCGTTCGCTTACTTCTTGTTGCGACGCTGCACGCGAGTGCGCTTGAGCAGCTTGCGGTGCTTCTTCTTAGCCATCCGCTTGCGCCGCTTCTTGATAACAGAGCCCACGACTACCCTCGCTTACTTCGATTTCACTCGGTGCGGGGCGTCCGAGCCCACACTACCTACGTCGGCCCAGCCTACCCGGCACCGAGTGAGGCGCGTAATCCGAGGGGAAACGTCGGGCTCAGTCAGGCCGACTCGACCCCCACATAGGACTCTCGGAGGTACTCGTGGACCGCCTGTTCTGGGACCCGGAAGGACCTTCCCACCCGGATCGCCGGCAGATGACCGCTGTGCACCAAGCGGTACACGGTCATCTTGGACACACGCATTACCGAGGCGACTTCCGCCACGGTCAGGAACACAACCTCGCTGAGAGGCTTATCGCCAGCAGCCATGACACACCTGAACCTTCCGCACATGACAGGCACCGGCTTCCCCTCCGGTGACTCCTGCTCGTATGCGTCATCCCCAGGTTAGGGGCGGGTGATGCGAGTGGGGAAGAGGTGTTACGACCGGCCGCCTACTGTGACAGACACGCCCGATTGAGTACATAGCGAGTAAGCGGTCGGTAGTAATCAGACCGCACAGCGTCATCAAGCGGAACGGCGACGGACACCCGCCCCTCGGCCTCTCCGACGAACAGCGCGGGGTCGTCCGTATCCGCCAGACCGATGGCCTCAATACCCAGCTGACCTGCCCCGCAGACCCACCCATGGTCCCCGATGACGAGCGCCGGCAGGGGCGTCAGGGCGTCTGCGACGGCCCCCAGAGCGGTACGAATCGGGAGGGGGGAGTGGGTGTGCACGCCCGGCGCACTTCGCGCACTCCGCGCGCCGGGATCGCGCATCAGCGCGACTCCCCGGACGTAGTCGAGGTTGTAGGTGCGTACCCCGAACCGGGTCGTTATGTCGATACATCTCCCATACGCGGGAGTGAGGATCCGACAGCCCGCCGCCGACAACGCGTCCGCCAACGCGGCGTAGAAGTCGAGGAGTCGATGCGGATGACCGGTGCCCAGGAGCACCGGGGCGCCCGCTTCGGCGACCGCCATGACCCGAGCTGCGAAGGAATCAAGAGCGTCGATCGTACGGTCCGGATCGATCACATCTAAGCCTGAAATATGCGCTGGATCGTCCGAAACCCCACATCTGTCGTGCATGAGTTTCAGCAATTCGGCGAGCGGCCAGTCCTGTTCCGGCTCCAGGCCGAGCAGCACCTGCGGATCGCGGGCGGCGAACAGCCGGTAGCGGCGCAGGCTCTGCTCCCGGGTCGTGGCCACCGGGCCGGCCAATCGCGCCTCCAGCAGATGCGCGCGCAACTCGTCGGCACTCGTCACACCGTCATCGTCGCGCGCCGCCGGCCCGCTCGGCGTACGAACCGTCAAAAACCGCCCCAACGGGGTCTTTTCGCCTCCTACAGCTCTCCTCTACGGCTCCCTACGGCTCCCTACGGCAACAGCCCGTGCGCCGGAAAGACCGCCCGCCGGGTCGCCAGGATCGCCTGGTCCAACCGGTCCGACGGGTCGTATCCGGAATCCGCGAAATCCCGCCAGCGAGGCTGCCGGCCGTCCGTCATCCGGATCGGCGCCGACTGCCGCGTCCGCCGGTAGACCTCCTGCCGCCACTCCTCCGGCACCTCCGTCCCGGGCGGCACCGGCTGCCCCGCGGCGATGGCGACCAGGTGCGTCCAGCTCCGCGGCACCACGTCCACCACCGCGTACCCCCCGCCGCCGAGCGCGACCCAGCGCCCCCGCGCGTGCTCGTGCGCCAGCGCGTGGCATGCCTCCGCGACCGAGCGCTGCGCGTCCAGGCTCACCGCCAAGTGCGCCAACGGGTCCTCGAAGTGCGTGTCCGCGCCGTGCTGCGTCACGATCACCTGCGGCCGGAACGCGCCCAGCAGCTCCGGCACCACCGCGTGGAACGCCCGCAGCCAGCCCTCGTCGCCGGTCCCGGCCGGCAGCGCCACATTGACCGCGCCGCCAGGGGCGCCCTCGCCGCCCGTCTCCTCCGGCCAGCCGGTCTGCGGGAACAGCGTCCTGGGGTGCTCGTGCAGCGAGATCGTCAGCACCCTCGGGTCGTCCCAGAACGCCGTCTGCACGCCGTCGCCGTGGTGCACGTCCACATCCACGTACGCGACCCGCTCCGCGCCCAGCTCCAACAGCCGGGCCACCGCGAGCGCCGCGTCGTTGTAGATGCAGAAACCCGACGCGCCGCCGGGCATCGCGTGATGCAGCCCACCCGAGAAGTTCACCGCGTGCAGCGCCTCGCCGGCCCACACGGCCTCGGCCGCGCCCACCGACTGCCCGGCGATCAGCGCCGAGGCCTCGTGCATCCCGGCGAACGCCGGATCGTCCTCGGTGCCGAGCCCGTACGCGGGGTCCGCCGCCTTCGGATCGGCCGAGGCCGCCCGCACCGCGTTCACGTAGTCCTGCCGGTGCACGAGCCGCAGCGTCGAATCCCCGGCCGGCTTCGCGGCCACCAGCCGCACGGCGCGGTCCAGCCCGAACGCCTCGACCAGCCGCATGGTCAGTGCGAGCCGCACCGGGTCCATCGGATGGCCGGGCCCGAAGTCATAGCCCGTTACTGCTTCGTCCCACATCAGCTGTGCGCGGCCGCTCATGCCCATCACGGTATCCGGCGGGCTCCGGCTCGAAGGAGCGGGCATAGAACAGCATCGCCAGAACGAGCACCATCGGCACCAGCATCGCCCCGCGATAGCTCCACGCGTCGCCCAGCGCGCCCACCAGCGGCGCGCCGACCAGGAAGCCGACGTAGTTGAAGATGTTGAGCCGCGCTATCGCGGTATCCGAGGCCCCCGGGAAAAGCCTGCCGGCCGCCGCGAACGTCTGCGGCACGATCACGCACAGCCCCAGGCCCAGCAGCGTGAACCCCAGCATGCCCACCCAGGCCCCCGGCGCCCCCGCGACCACCCCGAAGCCGACCGCCGCGATCACCGCGCCACAGCGCACCACCGCGGCCGCCCCGAACCGCCGCACGCCCAGGTCCCCGACCGCCCGGCCGAGCAGCGTGGTGACCATATAGACGTTGTACGGGACGGTGGCGAGCTGCTCGGAGCTGTGCAGCACGTCCTGGAGGTACTTCGCGCTCCAGTTGGAGACCGTCGAGTCGCCGATGTAGGCGATGGCCATCACCATGCAGAGCGGCAGCAGCAGCTTCATCGATACGGGGGCGTGGGCAACGGCGGGGGCTTCGGGATGTTCGGCGGGAGCGGCCGGGTCCGAAGACCCCGCCGAATTCCGCGCCGGCCCGCCCGCCGCCGCTCGCTGGTCCACGTACCAACGGCTCGCCACCAGGGCGAGCGGTACGAGCACCGCGACCACCGGCGCGTACAGCACCGCGAGCGACAGCTGCCAGTGCGCGCCCACCCAGCCCAGCGAGGCCCCGACGATGCCGCCGAGGCTGTACGCGGCGTGGAAGCCCAGCATGATGCTGCGGCCGTACGCCCGCTGGAGGCTCACCCCGAGCATGTTCATCGAGGCGTCGAGCGCGCCGACCGCCAGCCCGAAAGCGGCCAGGGCCAGCGCCAGTTGCCACAGCTCGTCGCCCAGCCCCGCGCCGAACAGCACCAGGCAGACGACCGGCTGGGCCCAGCGCAGTACGGCGCTCGGCCGCGCCCGCTTCACCAGATGCTCGGTGGCGACGCTGCCGACACCCGCGAGGATGGGGACGGCCGCCAGGAAGATCGGCAGAACCGCGTCGCTCATCCCGTAGCGGTCCTGCAACGCCGGAATCCGAGTGACCAGCAGCGCGAAGACGACACCCTGGACGAAAAAACTGATGGCCAACGAGCCCCGGCCGCGCCCAAGGCGCGCGTCTGTCATGGCTGTGCAGCGTACGGCCCGTGGCTACCCGTGGGTAGATGGATCACACAAGCAATTGCGGCAACTCCGCCATGTCCGCGAACAGCCCCGTCGCCCCGGCCAGTCCGGCGGCCGGCGTCATCGCCGTGAAACCGTACACATCCATCCCCGCCGCGACGGCCGCCCGTACCCCGAGCGGACTGTCCTCGACGACCGCGCACCGCTCCGGCGCCACGCCCATCACCCGGGCCGCGTGCAGAAAGAGGTCCGGTGCGGGCTTGCCCCGGCCGACGTCCTGCGAGCTGAAGATCCGCTCCTCGCCGAACGACTCGAACAGGCCCGTCTTGTGCAGCGCGACGCGGATCCGCTCGTGGCTGCCCGAAGAGGCGAGGCAGTACGGCACACCGTCCGCCACCAGCTTCCCGAGCACCTCGCTCACTCCGTCCACCGGCTGAAGCTCGCGCCGGAACGCCTCGAAGACCCGCCCATGGAACGCCTCGTCGAAGCCCTCGGGCAGTCGCTGCCCGGAGCGCTCCAGCACAACGTCATGGATGCGGTGCACGGCGGCGCCCATGTAGTCGCGGAGCGAGTCCTCGTAACTGGTGGGGTGCCCCAGCTCCGTCAGATAGTCGGCGAGGATCTTGTTCGAGATCGGCTCACTGTCCACCAGGACACCGTCGTTATCAAAAATGACCAAGTCATACCGCATTCGTTCACTCTAGGCAGTTCGCCGGAAGTGGATGCTGGTTTTGAACGCAGAAAAGCTCCGGTCCCTGAACCGAAGTTCAGGGACCGGAGCTTTTCTAAAGATTGTTCGGCGGCGTCCTACTCTCCCACAGGGTCCCCCCTGCAGTACCATCGGCGCGGAAAGGCTTAG
>NZ_JAYMZR010000111.1:0-19733 GCF_035828615.1 Streptomyces sp. H27-D2
GCCGGCGCCCCGTACTCCACGTACCGATCAGACCTTGGGCTTCTCCGAGTCCACGCCGGGGCGGGCCTTCTTCCAGCCGCCGCGGGTGAAGTCGGGGATCTCCTGCGGCGCGCCCTTCGCCTTGATCGAGGCGTGGCTCAACGGCACCGGCGCGGTCCAGGTCGCGGCGTCGTACACGTCGAAGTCCGGGACCAGCCCGAGCTGCATGGTCTGCATCAGCCGGAAGATCATGATGTAGTCCATGCCGCCGTGGCCGCCCGGCGGGTTCGCGTGCTCCTTCCAGAGCCAGTGGTCGTACTCGGCGTACTTCGCGAAGTCGCCCCAGTTGTCGTCGGTCATCTCCGGTTCGAGATAGATCCGCTCCGGATAGTCCTCGAACACGCCCTTGGTCCCGGCGAGGATGTTGAGCCTGCTGTACGGGTGCGGGTTCGAGACGCCGTGCTCCAGCCGGATCACCCGGCCCTTCGCGGTCTGCACCAGACTGATCGACATATCGCTCTCGATATACGACTCCTTCCAGCTCGGATCGCCCGCCGGCATGTGCTCCTCGCGGTAGGCGGCGAGGCCGAGGGTGGGGGAGCCGACCGTCGTGATGCGCACCGCGCGGTCGCCGCGGTTGACGTCCATGTAGTTGGCGACCGGCCCGAAGCCGTGGTTGGGGTAGAGGTCGCCGCGCAGCCGGGTGTGCCACAGCCGCCGCCACGGGCCCTCGTAGTACTCCGGGTCGAACATCAGCCCGCGCAGGTCATGGATGTACGCGCCGGCGCCGTGCAGCAGATCGCCGAAGAGGCCGGCGTGCGCCATCCGCAGCACCCGCATCTCGTTCTTGCCGTAGGCGCAGTTCTCCAGCTGCATGCAGTGCCGCCGGGTGCGCTCCGAGAGGTCGACCAGCTCCCACAGCTGGCCCAGCTCCAGCGCGATCGGACACTCCACGCCGACGTGCTTGCCGTTGAGCATGGCGGTTTTGGCCATCTCGAAATGGAAGTCCCAGGGCGTGGCGACGTAGACGAAGTCGATGTCCCCGCGCTTGCAGAGCTTCTCGTAGTCGTGCTCGCCGTTGGTGTAGACGGCCGGGGCGGGCTGGCCCGCGGCGGTGACCTTGGCCGCGGCCCGCGCGGTCTTGTCCTTGACCGGGTCGCACAGGGCGACGACCCGCACGCCGGGTATCGCCAGGAACAGGTCGATCATGCTGCCGCCGCGCTGGCCGAGGCCGATGAGCCCGACCCGTATGGTGCTGCGCCGCTCGAACGGCACCCCGATCATGGACGCGCCCTGGCGGCGTGGCGTGGCGTCCACCGCCTCGGCGGCCGGCTGCGCCGCCGAGGCCGGCGTGGCGGCTGCCGCGTCGCCCGCCCCCAGCGCGCCGAGCCCCAGACTGAGCCCCGCGCCCGCGGCCCCCGCCGTCCGGAGCACGGAGCGACGGCTGACCTCGGAGTTCTCGTCGTGCTGGTCGTGGTCCTGTGGTGTTGCCTCGTTCATCGGGCCTCCAGGAGAGCTGACGTGCCGCGGCTGGTGCGTGAACCTCGGTCAGGACCCTGGCGGTTGTGGCTCATGATGCGCAAGGGTGTCACTTGGACTCTTCGCATGAGCTGATGGACTCTTCTCGCGCGGCCCGTCGCGAGCGCGGCGGCCATGCCGCCGGTGATGTGGACCGGCGTTTTCCTGGAGCCCTCAGGACGCCGGGGGTTGAGGGGGTCAGCCGCGGCCGTCCGCCCGGGAACGCGCCCCCGCGTGCGGCCGTGTCGCGCGTTCCAACTCCAGCAGCACGGAGTAGTAGCCACGCCCCGTCGCATGGTCCATGCCGACCTCGCACATCCGGTTCGCCGACAGATGCGCGTCGAATCCGCGCGCGAGCACCTCGGCCGCCTCCCGTTCGGTCGCCGAACGGGTCAACTCCTCGTGCAGCATGCCGCGGTCGCCCGCGAAGGCGCAGCAGCCCGCGTCGTCCGGCACCACGACCTCGTCCGCGCAGGCGGCGGCGAGCCGTTCCAGCCGGTCGACGTCGCCGAGGTGCTGCATGGAGCAGGTCGGGTGCAGCACGGCGGAGCCGATCGTCCGCTCGACGGTCAGCCGCGGCAGCAGCTCGTCGGACGCCCAGACGATGGAGTCGAGGACGGTCAGCTCGGCGTGCGACTGCCGGTTGTCGTGCGTCAGATACGGCACCACCTCATGGGCGATGCCCAGCGTGCAGGAGCTGGCGTCCACCACCAGCGGCAGCCTGCCGCCGCCCGTCCAGCGCCAGGCCGCCTCGACGATCCGGTTGGCCATCACGGCGTTGCCGTCGTCGTACCCCTTGGAGTGCCAGATGGTCGCGCAGCAGGTCCCCGCGACGTCCCCGGGGATCCACACCGGCTTTCCGGCCCGCCGGGAGAGAGCGACGACGGCCTCCGGCAGCGTCGGGCCTCTATGCCCGGCGGGCTCGCCGAAGATCCGGTTGACGCACGCCGGGTAGTAGACGGCGGCGGCGCCGACCCGGTCGGTCGGCGGCAGCCTGCGGGCCGCCGGACCGGGGATCTCGGGCAGCCATGCGGGCACCAGGTCGGGGCGCACCGCTTTACGGGCCGCGCCGGTCACCGCCTCCAGCAGCTTGTCGCTGATCCGGTCGGCGGCCGACACGGCCAGTCGCGCCGACTTCTCGACCACCCTGAAGTTCTTGGCCATCCGCGCGGCGGTCCGCTCCTCGCGCGGCGAATGCCGTTGGTGCCGGAACTCCTTCATCAGCACGCCGGTGTCGATGCCGACCGGACAGGCCAGCTTGCAGGTCGAATCGCCCGCGCAGGTGTCCACGGCGTCATAGCCGTACGCGTCCAACAGGCTTGTGGTGACTGGAGATCCGGGATGCTGGCGCATCATCTCCCGGCGCAGCACGATCCGTTGGCGCGGCGTCGTGGTCAGGTCGCCGCTGGGGCAGGTCGGTTCGCAGAAGCCGCACTCGATGCACGGATCGCCGATCTCCTCCACCTTCGGGATGGTCTTGAGGCCGCGCAGATGAGCCTTGGGATCGCGGTCGAGGATGACGCGCGGGGCGAGGACGCCGTGCGGGTCCAGCAGCCGCTTGACGCGCCACATCAGCTCGGTGGCGCGCGGGCCCCACTCCAGCTCCAGGAACGGCGCGATGTTGCGGCCCGTCGCGTGTTCGGCCTTGAGCGAGCCGTCGAAGCGCTCGACGGTCAGCGCGCAGAACTCGGCCATGAAGGCGGCGTAGCGGTCGACGTCGGCGGGCTCGGCGGCGTCGAAGGCGAGCAGGAAGTGCAGATTGCCGTGCGCGGCGTGGCCGGCCACGGCCGCGTCGAAGCCGTGCCTGCCCTGGAGTTCGAGCAGCGCCTCGCAGGCTTCGGCGAGCCGGGAGGGCGGTACCGCGAAGTCCTCGGTGATCAGTGTGGTGCCGGCGGGCCGCGAGCCGCCGACCGCCGTCACGAAGGCCTTACGGGCTTTCCAGTAGCCCGCGATGGCCTTGGCCTCGCGGGTGAACCCGTTGCTGACCGAGGCGGCCGGGGCGACGAGATCGAGCCCCTTCATGGCGCGGGCGGCGGCGGCTTCGCAACCCCGCAGCGCCGCCTCGTCCGGGGCTCGGAACTCGACCAGCAGCGCGGTGGTCGCCTTCGGCAGTCCGGCCCAGTCGGCGGGCACCCCCTCGACGCTGACCGAGGCGCGCAGCGTGTTGCCGTCCATCAGCTCCACGGACAGCGCGCCCGCCTCGTTGAACTTCGGCACGGCGGCCGCCGCGGCGGCGAGGCTGGGGAAACAGAGGAGTGCGCTCGACGTGTGGCGGTGCAGCGGCAGGGTGTCGAAGACGACCTCGGCGATGAAGCCCAGCGTGCCCTCGGAGCCGACCATCAGCCCGCGCAGGATCTCGACCGGCGTCGCACCGTCCAGGAAGGCGTCGAGGCGGTAGCCGTTGGTGTTCTTGATCTCGTACTTGGCGCGGATGCGGGCGCTCAGCGCGGTGTCCGCCTCGATCTCCGCCTTGAGCGCCAACAGCCCTTCGCACAAAGCCGGTTCGGCTGCGGCCAGCTCGGCGTCGGCCTGTGCGCCGGCGGTGTCCACGACGGTCCCGGACGGCAGTACGAGGGTGAGCGAGGCGAGGGTGCGGTACGAGTTGCGGGTGATGCCCGCCGTCATGCCGGAGGCGTTGTTGGCGACGACCCCGCCGAGCGTGCAGGCGATGGCGCTGGCCGGGTCGGGGCCCAGGACACGGCCGTGCCGCGCGAGGGTGATGTTGGCCCGCATGACTGTCGTGCCGGGGCGGATGCGGGCCCGCTCGCCGTCGCCCAGCACCTCGACGCCCGCCCAGTGGCGGCGCACGTCGACCAGGATGTCCTCGCCCTGCGCCTGTCCGTTGAGCGAGGTGCCCGCGGCCCGGAAGACGACCTGGCGGCCCTTGTCGTGGGCGTAGGAGAGCACCGCGGAGATGTCGTCCAGGTCCTCGGCCACCACGACGACCTGCGGCACGAAACGGTACGGACTGGCGTCGGAGGCGTAGCGCACCAGGTCGGAGAGCTTGTGCAGCACCTTCTCCGGGCCGAGCAGCCGCTCCAGGTCGCCGCGGAGCGGCTGCTCAGTGCCCGCGGCCCGTTCGTCCGGCACCCGGTCGTGGGAGGGCCCGTCGGTGCTGTGCGGACGGAGGGCTTCCGGATTCGGCTCCAGCAGCGGCATCGCGCGTTCCTCGTCTCTCCTCGGCGGCTCCTTGTCAACTCCCGTCGGCAGTGTCCCCCGGTGCGGCCCCGGGGGTGCCTCGGCGGCGCGGCGATTCTGCTGCTCGATTTGCTCGATGCTCTCCGGGCGGCGCTGGGGCGTCAGGGCTGCGGCCTCCGCGCTACGGCCTCCGCGCTGTGGCGCTTGCGCTACGGCATCGGCATCGGTACCGAGCGCCGGCGCTCAGCAGCGGTGGTCCTGGCCGCCCATCAGGGTGGCCAGCAGGCCGCCCAGCACCTCGCGCTGCTCGGCGGTCAGCGGGGCCAGGATGTCCTCGGCTGCCGCCCGTCGCGCGCCGCGCAGCGCGCGCAGCGCCGACCGGCCCTCGTCGGTCAGCTCGATGCGTATCACCCGGCGGTTGGTCGGGTCCGGGACGCGGCGGACCGCGCCGTTCGCCTCCAGCGCGTCGACCAGGGACGTCACAGCGCGCGGGACGACCTCCAGCCGGGCGGCGAGATCGGCCATCCGCGGCGGCTGGTCGTAGTGCGCGACGGTGCGCAGCAGCCGGGACTGCGCCGGGGTGTAGGTCAGCGGCTCCAGATGGCGCTTCTGCGCGCGGTGCATTCGGCGGTGCAGCCGCAGCAGCTGCTCGGCGAGCTGGGCGTCCGCGGCGTCGGCGCTGTCGCCGGTGGGGGAGCGGGACGCGCAGCCGCTGGCTGCGTCGCGGGGGGCTGCGTCGGGGGTGACCATGCCCTGAGGCTATCAGGACCAGGCTCATTGTGAGTATAGGTAACAATGAGCTATGCTCTGCGAATCACCACTGCCCCGTGCTTCCAGAAGGAGCCCATGCACCGCGAAGAACCCAGCCGGTCCGCGCCACCCGAGGACCGCGAGCGCCCAGCGGGCGCCGAAGACACCAGGGGAGGCAAGGGCAACCGGGGAACCGGCGGCCCCGAGCGCCGCCCTTCCGCCTCCGAGGAGCCCGCCGAGGTCCGGCGCATCCTCCGGCTGTTCCGCCCCTACCGGGGCCGCCTCGCGGTCGTGGGGCTGCTGGTCGCCGCCTCCTCGCTGGTGTCGGTGGCCACGCCGTTCCTGCTCCGGGAGATCCTGGACGTAGCCGTCCCCGACCGGCGTACCGGGCTGCTCAGCCTGCTCGCGCTCGGCATGATCGCCACCGCCGTGATCACCAGCGTCTTCGGCGTCCTGCAGACCCTGATCTCCACCACCGTCGGCCAGCGCGTCATGCACGACCTGCGCACCGCCGTCTACGCCAAGCTCCAGCGCATGCCGCTGGCCTTCTTCACCCGCACCCGCACCGGCGAGGTCCAGTCCCGCATCGCCAACGACATCGGCGGCATGCAGGCGACGGTCACCTCGACGGCCACCTCGCTCGTCTCCAACCTCACCAGCGTGGTCGCGACCATCGTCGCCATGCTCGCCCTCGACTGGCGGCTCACCCTCGTCTCGCTGCTCCTGCTGCCGCTGTTCGTCTGGATCAGCCGCCGGGTCGGCCGCGAGCGCAAGAAGATCACCACGCAGCGGCAGAAGCAGATGGCCTCCATGTCGGCGATGGTCACCGAGTCGCTGTCGGTCAGCGGCATCCTGCTCGGCCGCACGATGGGCCGCGCCGACTCGCTCACCAGAGGCTTCGCGGACGAATCCGAGCGCCTTGTCGGCCTGGAGATCCGCTCCAACATGGCAGGCCGCTGGCGGATGTCCACCATCGGCATCATCATGGCCGCGATGCCCGCCCTCATCTACTGGGCGGCCGGCATGGTCCTCCAGTTCGGCGGCCCCGCCTTCTCCATCGGCACCCTCGTCGCCTTCGTGTCACTCCAGCAGGGGCTGCTGCGCCCGACCGTCTCGCTGCTGTCCACCGGCGTCCAGATGCAGACCTCGCTGGCGCTCTTCCAGCGCATCTTCGAATACCTCGACCTGCCCGTGGACATCACCGAGCCCGCGCGGCCGAAGCGGCTCGCGAAGGCCGGGGGAGCGGTCCGCTTCGAGCACGTCTCCTTCTCGTACGACACCGAGGCCCCCGAGGGCACTCTCGACGACATCGACCTCGCGATCCCGGCGGGCGGCAGCCTCGCCGTCGTCGGCCCCACCGGCTCCGGCAAGAGCACGCTCAGCTATCTGGTGCCCCGGCTGTACGACGTGACGGGCGGCCGGGTGCTGCTGGACGGCGTCGACGTCCGCGATCTCGACTTCGACACGCTGGCCCGCTCGGTCGGCGTCGTCTCCCAGGAGACGTATCTCTTCCACGCCTCCGTCGCCGACAATCTGCGCTTCGCGAAGCCGGACGCCACGGACGACGAGATAGCGGCGGCGGCCAAGGCGGCCCAGATCCACGACCACATCGCCGGGCTCCCGAACGGCTACGACACGCTCGTCGGCGAACGCGGCTACCGCTTCTCCGGCGGTGAGAAACAGCGCCTCGCGATCGCCCGCACGATCCTGCGCGACCCGCCCGTGCTGATCCTCGACGAGGCCACCAGCGCCCTTGACACCCGGACTGAACACGCCGTGCAGCAGGCCATCGAGGCGCTCTCGGCCGGCCGGACCACCATCACCATCGCCCACCGGCTCTCCACGGTCCGGGACGCCGACCAGATCGTCGTCCTCGACGCCGGCCGCATCGCCGAGCGCGGCACACACGAGGAGTTGATCGCCACGGACGGCCGCTATGCGGCGCTGGTACGGCGCGACGCGCACCTCGCACCGGTCGTCTGAGGAGGGTGCCCACGGGCACGCGTGTGCCCGGGTGCCGCTCCAAGTAGTGCCGGGCGCCGGGCGCCGGCGCCGGGTGCTGGGCGCCGGGTGTTGGGCGCTGCGCGTCGGCCGGGGCGAGGGGAAGCGGGGCTGACCGGTCCTGACGAGTCGGGCTGTGGCCCGGACACTGGCCAGGACGCCGACCCGGACACCGACCCGTGCCCGACCCCGACCCGGACATCGACTCGGGCCCCTGCCCCAGGTACCAGCCCCGCCCCCGGCCACCGGACCTGCTGTCCGTAAAAGGCCTGCATTTCCCCGCCGCGCCCTCCTAGGCTGGCCCGCATGCCGAGCCATGACGGTCTCCCCAAGTTCGAACTCGCCTTCCCCGGCCCGCTGCGCGACCAGCTCGTCGCCGCCGTCCTGTCCGGGGCCAAAATCTCGACGAGCGGGCTGGTCGTGGACTACGAGCACTGCGGCGACGAACTGCCCCTCGTCGGTTCGCGATCGGTGGTCATCGACTCCGCCCTCCGCCCTGTCGCGATCGTCGAGGTCACGGACGTACGGGTGGTACCGCTCGCGGAGATCGACTTGGCGCACGCGGTCGACGAGGGCGAAGGCTACGAATCCGTGGCCCAGTGGCGCGCGGGCCATGAGTATTTCTGGCACAGCCCGCAGATGCGCGAAGCGCTCGACGACCCGGAGTTCGCCGTCGGGGACGACACCGAGGTCGTCGCCGAGCGGTTCCGGGTTGTAGAGCTGCTGGACGGGGCTGACGGGACCGCCGACCCAGCGCGTTGAATCAGCGGGGCCAGCGGGGCCGGCGGAGCCAACGGGGCCGCCGACCAGACGCGTTGAGACCGTGGCCGGCCCCGGCCGAAGCCGTCACAGGCTGCTGAGGTCGACGGCCTCGGCCATGGCGCGATAGCCCGCGTCATTGGGGTGCTTGTGGTCGCCGCTGTCGTAGCGGGGAGCCAGCAGATCGGCGTCCGACGGCGCGGCCAGCACCTGCGCGAAGTCGACCACCGAGTCGTACGCGCCCGAGGTCCGGATCCACTCGTTGAGCGCGGTGCGCTTCGCCTCGGAGCGGGGCGTGTGGTACTCGGAGCCCTTGAAGGGCAGCAGCGTCGCCCCGGTCGCCTTGATCCCCTCGGCGTGGGCGCGCTCGATGAGTTCGCGGTATCCGGCGATCAGCTCCGCGACCGAGACCTGCGGATTCGGCTGGTAGGCCGGGAGGTCCACCTCGCTGAAGCCGATGTCGTTGAGCCCCGCCAGCACGATCACCGAGCCGACTCCCGGCCGGTCCAGCACGTCCCGCTGGAACCGGGCCGAGGCGTGCTCTCCGAACCACCGCGAGTCGTTGAGCATCAGGTTTCCGCCGATCCCCGCGTTCAGTACGGGGCGGGGTGCGCCCCGCGCGGCGAGCCGGTCGGCGAGCGCGTCCGGGTAGCGCTTGTCCGCGTCCTTGCTGGAGCCGAACCCGTCGGTGATCGAGTCGCCGAACGCCACGACCGCCCCACGGCGCGGCCTGCCCGGCCGCCCCGTACCGCCGGACACCTCGACCCCCGACAGGTAGTACCAGGACTCGGTCTCGTCCCCGACCGCCTCGCTGCCCTCGCCGGCGCGGTGGTCGCGGGCCGCCCGGTAGGTCGTCGCGAAACCCTGGGCGTGGAAGGTGGCGGGGCCGGTCGGGCCGGCGAAGTACAGCGTCACCGTGAGCGACTCCAGCGCCGTGACCCGGAGCGTCGCCGCGTCACTGACCAGCTCGCCGCCCGCCGGGATCACCGCGGACCGGCCCCGCCCGAAGGCGAGATGGCGCAGCGAGCCGGAGCGGACGGCCGCGCCCTCGCCGCGCCGGGCGATGGTCGCGCCCGCGAGTTTGAGCGGCGCGTCGCCGTAGCGGTTGGAGAGCCGGATGCGGGCCGCCGTACCGCTGTCCGTCACCCGGACGACCTGGCGTACGGTCTGCCGGTCGAAGCCCGTTTCGGCCCAGTTCTCGTGGAAACCGGTGCTGGGCCGCTGCACCGGGACCGACCACCCCTCGCTCCAGGCCGTCGCGGCGCGCCCGCTGCGGTCCTGCGCCGACGGGCCCGTGACCGCGTCCGGTCGTCCCTGCGGCTGCGCCGGGGCCGGACCGGCACCCGTGGCCACGGCGGTCAGTGCGAGCAGTGCGGTGGCGGAACGTCGTCCACGAGCGGCCATGGGTGAAGCCTTCCTGTGCGTCCGGCGGGTTCCGCGTCCGTTACGCGCTCCGCCGCTGACAGAAGACTGCTGGCCGGCCGCCGGTCCAACCAGATCCCTCCGTTTCGTACACACGCCGTGCGTACCAACGGCAGGGTCACCCTGGACCGCGGGTTCCGGTTCAGCGATCGCAGGTTGCGCCTCCGCCGGGCGAGGGGTACGGCGCGGCGCGGCCGGCCGCTATCGCCGTGCCCGGCTCGGAGTGTGGAAGCCCGCCAAGCGGAGTGTGGAAGCCCGCAGCGCGGGGAGTTGAAGATCATGACGAGTACAGAACATCTTGAGGCCGAGCCGGGCGCCGCACCCGCAGGACGCCCACGGTCCGCACTGCGGCAGCTGATGGCGGCGTCCGTCGGCAACGCGGCGGAATGGTACGACTGGTACGCGTACTCCTTCCTCGCTGTCTACTTCGCCGACCAGGTATTTCCCAAGGGCGCCGACAATTCGCTGGTGCCCCTGCTGTCGACGTTCGCGGTCTTCGCGGTGGGCTTCTTCATGCGGCCGATCGGCGGGCTGCTCATGGGCGCGGTCGCCGACCGCCAGGGACGGCGCGCGGCGCTCACGGTGACGATCCTGCTGATGGGCGGCGGCAGCCTGTTGGTCGCCCTGACCCCCACCTACGCCTCGACCGGGCTGCTCGCGCCGGTGGTACTGGTGGTCGCGCGGCTCATCCAGGGGCTCTCGGTGGGCGGGGAGTTCGCCGCTTCGACCACCTTCCTGGTCGAGTCAGCCGGGCCGGGCCGGCGCGGGCTGTTCTCCAGCTTTCAGTACGTCTCCACCACCATCGGCCAGCTCATCGCCTCCGGCGTATCCGCGCTGCTCGCGAGCCAGTTGACGGACACGCAGATGGGCGACGGGGGATGGCGGGTGCCCTTCCTCTTCGGAGCGGTGATCAGCCTCGTCGGCTTCTGGATCCGGCGGGGCGCGCACGAGACCCGCAGCGAGGCACTGCGGTCGGGCCCCCGGCCCGCGCTCTTCGAAGCGCTGCGCAGCCATCCCCGCGAGTCGCTGCTCATCGGCGGCATCACGGCCGGCGGCACCATCGCGTACTACACCTGGACCACCTATCTGCCGACGTACGCGCACGTCAACGCGGGCTTCGACAAGGAGGACGCGTTGCTCGTGGGCACCATCTCGCTGGTCTTCTTCGCGCTGCTCCAGCCGCTGGGCGGGATGCTGTCGGACCGCATCGGGCGCAAACCACTGCTGATCGGCTTCGCCCTGGGCTTCGCGGTGTTCGCCGTCCCGCTGCTGCACGCGGTGACCGACAGCTTCGTCTCGCTGCTGCTGGTGCAGTGCGCGGGGATGGTGCTGCTCACCGGCTACACCTCGGTGGCGGCCGCGGTGAACGCGGAGATCTTCCCGGCGCGGGTGCGGGCGGCGGGAATCGGCTTTCCGTACTCGCTCACGGTCGCCCTGTTCGGCGGCACCGCGCCGTACATCGGGACCTGGTTCAAGCAGGTCGGGCACGCGGACCTGTTCCCGTGGTACGTCGCCGGGCTGTGCCTGGTCTCGTGCTGCGTCTACATCGCGCTCCCGGAGACGGCTCGGCGCACGCTGGAGAAGTAGCGCGCATCGGCCACGATCACGCGCTCTGGCGAACGCTCACGCCCCTGTCCGTACGTTGTTCGCCGCCGCCCAGCAGCTTCCGGATCTCGCGCACGGCGGTCCGGCCGAAGCGGTTGGCCCCAACGGGGTGCGCTTCTTCCCGCGCCCCCGGACGCAGCCCCCGCCCCAGCCCTACCCCAGCCTCGTCTCAGCGCCCTCCGGCCAGCAGCAGCGGTGCCCCACCCGACGCGGACGCCGGCCGTCCGTTCGCGCCGGGCCCACCCGCCGCCGGCGAACCGGGAAGCGGCGCGAGCAGCCCGCGCCCCGCCAGTTCGGGGATCACGCCCTCCCCGAACCAGTACGCCTCCTCCAGATGCGGATACCCGGACAGCACGAAGTGATCGACCCCGAGCGCGTGGTACTCCTCGATCCGGTCCGCGACCTGGCCATGGCTGCCGACCAGCGCCGTCCCCGCGCCGCCGCGCACCAGCCCGACCCCGGCCCACAGGTTCGGCGAGATCTCCAGCTTGTCCCGCTCACCGCCGTGCAGCGCGAGCATCCGCTGCTGCCCCACCGACTCACTGCGGCCCAACGCCTGCTGCGCCGCGGTCACGGTCTCCGGGTCCAGGTCGTCCAGCAGCCGGTCCGCGGTCGCCCACGCGTCGCGCGGCGAGTCCCGCGAGATGCTGTGCAGCCGGATGCCGAAGCGGACCGTACGGCCCCGCTGCTCGGCCAGCCCCCGGATCCAGTCGATCTTCTGTTTCACCTGCTCCGGCGGCTCGCCCCAGGTCAGATAGACGTCCGCGTGCTCGGCGGCGACCGGCCCCGCGGCGGCCGAGGAGCCACCGAAGAAGATCTCCGGCAGCGGGTCCGGCGGCAGCGCCGTCAGCCCGCCCTCCACCTGGTAGTGCCGCCCGTCGAAGTCGTACGGCTTGCCGCCCCACGTGCCCCGCACGATCTCCAGGAACTCCGCGGTGCGCGCATAGCGCTGATCGTGGTCCAGATGGTCGCCGAAGCGGCGCTGCTCGGTCGAGTCGCCGCCGGTCACCACATTGAGCATCAGCCGCCCCCGGGTGATCCGCTGGTAGGTCGCGGCCATCTGCGCGGCGAGCACGGGCGAGATCACCCCGGGCCGGAAGGCCACCAGGAACTTCAGCCGCTCGGTGTGCTGCGCCAGCGCGACCGTGGTCAGCCAGGCGTCCTCGCACCAGGTGCCGGTCGGCGTGAGCACCCCCTCGAAGCCGAGCTGTTCGGCGGCCTTGGCGATCTGGGCGAGGTACTCGATGTCGGGCGCCCGCACCCCTTTCACCGGAGTGATGCGCGAGCGCTTGATGCCGCCGTCGGTGTAGGCGTGCCGGTCGACCAGGGTGCGGCCGTCACCGCCGGTGGGCAGGAACCAGTGCAGGTGGATGCTCATCGGGAGGCCTTTCCATAACTGCGGGGCGCGGCGCTGGAGGGCGGCAGCCCGGCGTTGAAGCGGGTGTCGACGTAGTCGGCGAAGGTGAACCGGCGCGGAATGAGCTTCAGATCGGCGAACGTGTCGGCGATCTTCTGCTCGGAGGCGACCGCGGCCTGGTCGACGGCGACCGTCACCCGGCTGCCGTTGGTGCGCTTCACCGCGTCCAGTGCCACGTCGTACGGCAGCCCGGTCTCCTTCGACCAGACCTTCGCCCATGCCTCCGGGTGCTTGAACACCCATGCCTGCGCCCGGCGCAGCCGCTTGAGATAGTCGCCGACCGCGGCCGACTTCTTCTTGTCCCGGAGCGCCGAGGGAGCCGCCACCTGGAAGCTCAGCCCGTTGACGACCCCGGTTCCGTCGGTGAGCACCCGGGCCTTCGCGCTGCTCAGCACCTGCGAGGTGTACGGATCCCAGACGGCCCAGGCGTCGACCTTGCCCCGGCTGAACGCGGCCAGCGCGTCGGCCGGTTGCAGATACCTCAGCTTCACGTCCCGCACGCTCAGCCCGGCCTTCTTCAGCGAGGCGACCAACTGGTAGTGCGCCGAGCTTCCTTGGGCCACCGCGACCGACTTGCCCTTGAGCTGCGCGGGCTTCTTGAGCGGCGAGTCATCGGGCACCACGATCGCCTCGCCCGCCGCCGATCCGTGCGTGGCGCCCACGACGGCGATCTTCGAATCGGAGCCGGCCGCGAAGACCGGCGGGGTGTTGCCGACGCCCCCGACGTCCACGGCCTTGGCGTTGACCGCCTCCAGCAGCGGCGGCCCCGAGGTGAACGTCGACCACTTGATCCGGTAGTCGAGGTCGTCCAGCTCACCGGCGGCCCGCAGCACGGCCTCGGCGCCGCCCTTCTGGTCGCCGACATTGAGCGTGACGCTGCCGGAGCCGTCCGTACCGTCTCCCGGTCCGCCGCCCGCGTCATCGGCGGAGGACGCGCCGCCGCACGCGGCGAGCAGCAGGGACAGGGGAAGCAGTAGGGCCGGGAGGGTGCGTTTCACGGTTTCTCTCTCATGCGGGATGGTGGGTCATGCGGGATGGTGGGTGGGGCGTGTGATGAGTGGTGAGCCTTCAAGGGGCCCACTTCAGGGCCCACTGCAAGGGGCCTACTGCAAGGGGTCTACTGCGCACCGAATTCGGTTTCCTCCACACCGAGTTCGCTGAGCAGCCGGGTCCGCAGCGCGGCGAACTCCGGGTCGCCGACGGAGCGTGGCCGGGACAGCCCGGTCCGCGTCTCGTACGCGATCCGGCCGCCCTCCATCACCAGCACCCGGTCTGCGAGCAGCAGCGCCTCCTCGACGTCATGGGTCACCAGCAGCACCGCGCAGCCGCGCCGTTGCCACAGCTCGGACACCAACTGCTGCGCCTTGATGCGGGTGAGCGCGTCCAGCGCGCCGAACGGCTCGTCGAGCAGCAGCAGATCGGGCTCGCGCACCAGCGCGCGGGCGAGCGAGGCGCGCTGAGCCTCGCCGCCGGACAGCGTCTTGGGCCAGGCCCCCGACCGCTCTCCGAGCCCGACCTCGGACAACGCGCGCTCGGCGACGGCCCGTTCGGGGCGGCCGGGCAGTCCGAGCAGCACATTGCGCCACACCCGCTTCCACGGCATCAGCCGCGGCGCCTGGAAGGCGACGGCCCGGCGCTTGGGCACCAGCACGGTTCCCTCGATCTCACGGTCGAGACCGGCCAGGACGCGCAGCAGCGTGCTCTTGCCGCAGCCGCTGCGGCCGAGCAGCGCGGTGAACTCGCCGCTGCGCAGGGTGAGATCGAGGCCGTCGATCACGGGTCGGCCGCCGAAGGCGCGGGTCAGCCCGGCGACCCGTACGGCGTCGTCGCCGTCGGCCGGCTGTCCGGCTCGTTCAGATGGTTCGACGGCGCCTTCGGCCCCCTCGTCGCCCCGGACGGCGGGCTCCAGGCGGTCTACTGGCCGGTGAAGGTCGGTCGCCATTGCAGCAGCAGCCTTTCGAGAGTGCGGACGACGACGTCGGCGGTGAGGCCGAGGAAGGCGTAGACGACCAGGCAGACCACGATCACGTCGGTGCGGAAGAACTCGCGCGCCTGGTTCATCAGGAACCCGATGCCGTCATCCGCGTTGACCTGCTCGCCGAAGACCAGCGCGAGCCACGCGGTCGCCAGCGAGTAGCGCAGCCCGGTCATCGCGCCGGGCAGCGCCCCGGGCAGTACGACGTGCCGGATCAGCCCCCAGCGGGACAGCCCGAGCGAGGAGCCGGCCTCGATCAGCTGCTCGTCGACGCCGCGGATGCCCGCGTAGACGTTGAGGTAGAGGTGAAAGGCGACGCCGAGCGCGATCAGGGCGATCTTCGGGGCCTCGCCGATGCCCAGCCAGATGATGAACAGCGGGATCAGCCCGACCCAGGGCACGGTGCGCAGCATCTGCACACTCGCGTCCACCAGGTCCTCACCGAGCCGGGAGAGCCCCGACACCAGTGCGAGCACGATGCCGACGACCCCGCCGAGCACCAGCCCGAGCGCCACCCGCCGCAGGGACACGCCCATGGCCGAGGGCAGCGTCCCGTCGGCGATCAGATCGGCGCCGGCCCGCGCGATCGTGCCGGGGGAGGCGAGGATGTCAGGGTGCAGCACGCCGGTCACGCTGAGGATCTGCCACAGCGCGAGCAGCACACCGGGCCCGACGATCCGGCGCAGCCAGCGGGGGACCGGCCGACGACGGGCGGAACGGGGGACGACGGGCTCCAGCCCGGACGGTATCGACGGGGATACGGCGGAAATACCCGGTGGGGCATGGGCAATGCTCATGGGGGCTCCACGGAAGGCGCGGGTACGCCTCAGCGGCCGTACACGCGATCAGCGCACGGCAGGGGCGAGACGGGGAAGAAGAGCGAAATACGGCGAAAGGCCGTGATGGATCGTCAGCGAGTGCGGCGACACGCGGCGGAGGCTACTCGCAGCAGGTCGATGTGACCGCGCGTAGTGAGCCGGACTGACGAAGACATGCGGTGAACGTAGTGAGAGCGTCCACGTCGAGTCAACGCCGTCTCGCCTGCCGGACCTTTGTTGCGCGGGCGTTGCGGCCGTGCGTACGGGCGGCCGGTGTGAGCATGGGCTGCCGACCCGAGAGCATGGAGGGCGGCCGGCGCGCGAGCATGGGAAAATAGACCCATGAGCGATGATTTCCGCACCCGCCTGCTCGACATCAGGACCGGCGCCTCCGAGACCGTGCGCGACCTGACCGAGCTCTGCACCGAATTCCTGCGCGAGGCGGCCCCCGGCCGCGACGGCCTGCTCAACGTGTTCGTCCCGCACGCCACAGCCGGCATCGCCATCCTGGAAACCGGCGCGGGCAGCGACGACGACCTACTGGCCGCACTCCACGACCTACTCCCCGCCGACGACCGCTGGCGCCACCGCCACGGCAGCCCGGGGCACGGACGGGATCATGTGCTGCCGGCGATCGTTCCGCCGCATGCGACGCTGCCGGTGGTGGGCGGGGAGCTGGAGTTGGGGACTTGGCAGTCGGTGTGTCTTGTGGATACGAACGTTGACAATGCTGATCGGCAGGTTCGGCTGAGCTTTCTGGGGTGAGGGTGACTTTGGCGGTCGGCCGACGGGGTTCCGAGCGTCAGTGGACGGGCGGCCCTGGAACCACTCACACCCGTGGTGGACACACCAAAGCAATCACCTTCGACATGTCGGATTGGCGGATGCCGCCGGGAACGGGTCCTCACGGACCGTCAACCCCGGCGAGCAGTCAGCAGCCAGGTCAGATCGATCACCGCGATGCCCCCCCAGATCCAGCAGCCGACGGCAGCCCCGGTCGGCGCCAGAGCCGTGGCGAGGGCGCCCAGCCCGACCGTGCGCAGCACCAACCCGGCGCTACGCCCCGCTGCCAGCGACGCGCGCAGTGGCCCCGGTTCGGTCAGCCGGTCGGCCAAGTAGGCGTCGAACGCCTCCGCCACCTGGTCATCGATCTCGTCTCGCATCCGTGCGTCCAGCGCGTCAGGCATGGACGGCCCCCCGTGACGCCACTGCCGTCCGAATGGAAGCCACCAGCAGGCCCGACCCTGTGGCTGCCACCGGTCTTCCGGTCAGATCTTTCCTCATCTCAACCCCCAAGTATCCAATGTCAGTTGACGTCCGCCCGGACCAAGTTAGCGACCGCAGAGATATTCTGCAAACATTCTCTGTGAATCTCGCAGAGAGTCTCTGCAGTACGCTGGGCGACATGGTCGAGCGTCCCGAGCAGAGAGTTCTCACCGGCCCGGACCTCAAGGCCTTCTACAAGGCGTTGTCCAACCCGGTGCGCCGCGACATCCTGAGCTATCTCGGAGAGCGCGGCGAAGCGAACTCCACCAGCGTCGCCAAAGTGCTCGGCGAAAGCACCGGAACCACCAGCTACCACCTGCGCAAGCTCGCCGAACTCAAGCTCATCGCCGAGGTCGAGGAACGGTCCACCGGCCGGGAGCGCTGGTGGAAGTCACTGATGACGGACATCTTCACGCCACCGGGCCTGGCGTTGGCGGACGACGAGCGCGAGGCCGCGGTGAAGATCGGCGCACTCCGGATGACCCACGACCTGAATCTGGTCGTGAACGCGTACGCCGGGTATGACGCTTCGGCGGGCTGGAACCAGATCCACCGCTCCGGGCTGCGGATGACGAAGGAACAGGTCGCGGCGTTCGTCGAGGAATACCAGACGCTACTGCGCAAGTACGCGACCGAGCCCGGCGGCCACCCGCCCGACTCGCGGCACATGGCCGTGCGCCTGGTGGTGCTGCCCGACGAAGGACCCCGGCCCGCCTGGCCGGCCGAGTGGGGCGGCGAGTAGCGGCGCGTCCGCAGGTCGGCTTCCGCCGCCACGGCCGGAGCCTCGGGGGTGTCTGTCCCAGTCGCGCCGGACCCGGCTCGTGTTCCCGTCCGGGCGCGGGGGAGGGCCCCGCGATCCCCACCTGCCGGTGATGACGCCGTGACGAGCCCAGGCGCATTAGTCCAGACCTTCCGTCAGTGGGGCTGGACCACCTGGGGTTGGGGCGGCGGCGAGCCCTGCCCGGGGTGCGCGGGCGTTGCCGTCCGGTGCCCGCTCGGGGAGGTGGGGAGTCTCAGCCGTGCCCAAGGTGTCTTAGAGTGTTGAGTGTTACCTCCAAGTACTTCGCCTCGCCCGCTCGCTCGCGGGCCGATGGTCCAAATACCGCTAGGCGGCGCTGACATGACCGTACCGGCGTCCCCCGCGCAGTTCTCCGCCCCCGACTCGGCCGGGCCGCGCCAGGACGAGTTCACCGTTCTGGTCACGGCGTACCGGCCGCCGCTGCTGCGCTACGTGCTCGGCCTGCTGCCCGGCGATCCGCAGCGTGCCGAGGACGCCGTCCAGGAGACCGTGCTGCGCGCCTGGCTCGCCGGCTTCGCCGAGCGCGCCGACGTGTCCGAGACGGGTGCCGCCAGGGAGCCCTGCCTGTCCTGGCTGTTCACCGTCGCCCGTAACGTGGTGATCGACTGGAGCCGCCGGGACCGGGTCCGGCCCGCTCTGCCCACCGCGCTGCCACCCGAGACCGCTGTCCATACGGACGAGCACGAACGCGTCCTGGCACGGACGCAGGTCGTCGAACTGCTCGCCCGACTGTCCCGTCCCCACCGTGAGGTTCTGGTGTACACATACCTGCTGGGCTGCTCCGGCCCCGATACCGCGCACGCGCTGGGCATTCCCGCGGGCACCGTCAAGTCGCGGTTGCACCACGCGATACGGGACGTGCGGCGCGCCGCCGACGCCCGTCAGGGGTGCGCGTGAGCGGCGCCCCGCCGGCCGGCCACGCGGTCCTCGCGATCGGTATGCCGGACCGGAACTCCTGGTTCATCCTGCTCGGCTTCCTGGCCGCCCTGGTGCTGTTCGTCTGGCTGCTGAGCCGGGCGATCCGACGCCAGGGCGGCATGCGCCGCACCTTCCGCCGGATCGTGTGGGAGAGCAGGATGACCGCCCGCGCGTTCGCCGAGCCGCTCCGCGCGTACCGGCGATACCGGCGCCGGGTCCGGGCCCTCGCGGCGTTCTTCGACGACCCGGGCGCGCCCGACGCCGCCCACGGCGCGCTCGACCGGGCCGACAGCCTGGCCGGACAGTCCTGTTACGTGCCCACGGTCCATCTCAGCCCCGCCCGGGACCGCACCCGGCTCGTGGTCGCCGGTCGCGATCCGCTCGGCCCCGCACTGCCCTTCGCGCCCACTGGTGACGAGCCGGGCGACTGGGCCTGGTCGGCTCCGGCCGAACGGGCCCGTGCCGACGACGGCGAGGTTCCCGCCGACGGGCGTGAGCGGCTGCTGCTCGTGCTCGGGGTGGACCGGCGGCTGCCGGGAGTCGTGCTCGTGGACTGGTTGCGCGGCCCGGCGGCACTGGCGGTGGAGGGCGACCCGCGCGCCGCGCGCGGCGTGCTGCACGCCCTCGCCGCGCAGATCGACCGGACGCCGGCCGCGCCTTCGGTCCAGGTCGCCCGAGGCGTGCACCCGCGCTTCTCCGGACCGGAACTCGACGACCTGCTCGACACGTTGGAGACCGCGTCCGTCTCGGTTTCCGACGACCCCGCACTCGTACCGGTGCTGGTGTGCTGGGCGCCGTCCAGGGAGCAGGCAGGCCGGTTGGCGACGCTCTCCGCCGCCGGGCGGGTCCGCGTCCTGGCGGGCGGCCGGCTGCCGGGCGCCTGCTGGAGCCTGCACGCCGAGCCGGACGGACGGCTGCTGGGACCGGGCATGGGCATCGATGTCGAGTCCGGCGCGCTGGGCAGGGCCGTGGCCCGTGCCGTACGACGTTCACGCAGGAGGGCCCCGGCGGGGCTGCGGCCGTCCGCCTCAGCGAGCCCGGCGAGCCCGGCGAGCCCGGCGGCCTTGGTGGCCGACGCGGGTACGAGGGGCGCATCCCGCGCCCTGGCCGAACCGGGCCGCGCGGAACCCGTTGCCCCACCCGTTGTCGCACCCATCGCCGCACCCGCTTCCGTCCCCGCCGAGCCCGACACCGCATCCGTGCCCGCTGCCGGGGCGGGCTCCAACGCGGCACGGGTGGCGTCCCACACGGGCGTGGCGACCGCGAACGAGGCAGGCGGGGCAACCCGCAACGACGCCGCCGAGCCCACCGCGACCGCCCCCTCCCTGACCGCCCCCTCCCCGCCCCCGGCTGAGCCCGCCGCGAGCG
>NZ_JAYMZR010000112.1:0-19511 GCF_035828615.1 Streptomyces sp. H27-D2
GCCCAGCAACCCCCGCTCGTACGCGATCGCGACCGCCTCCCCACGGCGGCTCGCGCCCAGCTTGGACATGATGTGGGAGAGGTGCACGCTGGCCGTCTTGTCGCTGATGAAGAGCTCCTCGCCCACCTGGCGGTTCGTCTTGCCGAGAGCCACCAGGCGCAGGACGGCGTACTCGCGCGGGGTCAGCAGCGCCGCGCTCTCGGGTGTAGCGGGCGGCTTCGCGCCCAGGGTGATCCGCGCGCGGCGGGCGAGTTGGGCGATCGCGTCGCGCAGCGGTACCGCGCCCAGCCGGGCGGCGACCTCGTCGGCCGCCCGGAGCGCGTCGGCCGCCTCGTCGCGCCGGTCCGCGCCGAGCAGTGCCTCGCCGAGTCGCCAGCGGCACAATGCCTGCTCGTACACGGCTCCGTAGCCGAACGCCGCCGCCGCCGCGCTCCAGCTCTCGGGGTCGCTGTGGCCGCGCAGCCGGGTCAGTTCGGCCTCGGACCGCGCCAGCCAACCGTGGCCTTCGGGGCCGAGCACGGTGCTGCGCGGGGTGCCGTGTTCGGCCGTGCTGCGCGCGTGCTGGGCGAAGCGTTCGCCCTCGGCGATCGCGTGTTCCGCCGCGGCGGTGTCGCGGCGGGTGGCCGCGCCGCGGGCCAGGTCCGCGCAGGCGCTCACGCCGAGCGCGCCGAGTCTGATGCCGGCCATCAGCCACGGTCCGCCGACCTTCCGCGCCCACTCCAGCGTCTCGGTGACGCGCGCGAGGGCGAGGTCCGGCTGTCCGCGCCAGCAGGCAAGTTCCGCGCCGACCGAACCGGCGATCAACGGGATCTGGATTTCCCGGTACCACTCGGCGCGAAGGTTCATGATCAGCTGCTCAGTGTCGGCGAACCGGCCTCTGCCGACCCCGATGTGCAGCCCGGCCGCCGCGAGCCGGGCCGACACGGTGTTGGAGACCGGGCCGCTCGGCTGCTCGGCGGCTTCCTCGCCGGCGTCCCAGTCGCCGACGGTGAAGCGTGTGAGCACCTGGAGAACGCGCAGGTCCAGACCGAAGTCGCTCCAGGGCAGGCCGGTCGCGTTGGCGCACCGCACCCCCGCGTCGATGGCGGTCGCGGCCTCGTCGAGCAGGCCCTGTTCGAGGTACTGGAGCCCGAGGTAGTACCTGGCCCTGAGCTCCACCGTGATCGCACCGGTGTCCGCGGCCCGGCCCATCGCGGCCAGCAGCAGATCCCGGCTCTCCTCGACTCCGCCGTCCATCTCCGCGAGGAGCCCGAGGGTGGCCAGCGCGTCCGACTCGGCGCCGGTCGCCCCGACGACGCGGGCGTCGCGGACCGCCAGTTCGGCCGACTCACGGGCGGAAGCGACCTCCCCGAAGCGCAGGATGCGGGCGCGTACGGCCAGCACCCAGGCCCGGGTGTGGCTGGGCGGCAGCGCCGCCATCCCTTCCCAGGCGGCGGCGATCACCGCTCGGGCCTCGTCATCCGTGCCCTCGATGGCCATCAGTGCCTGGGCGAGTCTGCGCCGCGACTCGGCCGCGACCGCGGGGTCGCCCCGTTCGTCTGCCAGCCGCACCATGGAGCGCGCGTAGGCGACCGCCCGCTCCGGCTCCCCCGACGTACCGGCCGCCCACGAGGCTTTGCGCAGCAGGGTCAGTTCGTCGGTGTCGCGCGGGCGGCTCTCCTCGCCGGCCGTGTCCCACAGCCGCAGCGCCTGTTCCAGGTGGCGCAGCGACTCGGCCGGCGCGCCGAGGCTCGTGGCCTCCTTGGCCGCCCGCACCGAAGCCGCCAGGGCGGCGGGCAGGGCGTTGCTCTCCATGCTGTGGTGCGCGAGCGAGGCCGCCGCGCCCCGATCGTCCTGATGCTCCGTCAGGTAGCCGGCGTACGCGGCATGCAGCCGGACCCGCTCGCCGGGCAGCAGATCGCCGTAGACGGCCTCGCGCAGCAGCGCGTGCCGGAACGAGTACTGTTCCTGGTCGGCGCTGACCACGAAGACATGGTGCTGGACGGCTTCCCGCAGGGCTTCCTCCAGCTGTACGGCGTCCAGGCCGCACACCTCTTCGAGAGTTCCGTGCCGGACGGTGCGCCCCGCGACCGAGGCGGCGCGGACCACCCGCTGGGCCAGATCGCCGAGCCGTTCGACCCGGGTCAGCAGGACGTCCACGAGTGTCGAGGGGATCTCGCGGGCGGCGGCCCGGCTCGTAGCGCCGGCGCGGGCGTCCGGCCACCCCGCGCCCGCACCCGCCGCACCGACGTCCGCATCCGAGAACGCGTCCGCATCCGCGTCCGCATCCGAGAACGCGGCCAACAGCTCCTCCGCGAAGAACGCGTTGCCCTCGGACTGCCCGGCCACCCGCAGCACGGTCTCGTCGTCGATGCGCCCCTCGGCGAGCGCCGTGATGAAGGTGTGCGCGTCCGCCGTGCCGAACGGCGCCAGCGCCAGCCGCTCCACGGCGGGCAGCCGGGCGAGTTCGGCGAGCAGCGGGCGCAGCGGGTGCCGGCGGTGCAGGTCGTCGGTGCGGTAGGTGCCGACGACCAACAGCCGCTGCGAGCGCAGCCGGGAGAGCAGGAACGACAGCAGCCCCCGGGTCGAGCCGTCCGCCCAGTGCAGGTCCTCGACCACGAGCACGACGCAGTTCTCCGCCGCCAGCTCGCCGAGCAGCGCGTAGACGGCGTCGAACAGGCGCAGTTGGCTCACGTCCTGTTCGCGCCGGGGCGCGCCGCCCGGCACTCTCCCGAAGGCCTGGGCGGAGCGCTGCGGTTCGAGTACGGCCGGGTCGTCCGCGGGCAGCGCGAGGTCGGGGAGCAGCATCGACAGCGACGGTCTGGCCAGCAGTTCCGGCCGCCCCAGGTCGCGTACCTGGGACAGCGCCTCGGCGAAGGGAAGGTACGGCAGTCCGGTCTCGCCCACGTCGACGCAGCGGCCGAACAGCACGACCGCGCCGGAGTCGCGGGCGTACCCGCCCAGCTCCTCGACCAGCCTGCTCTTACCGACGCCCGCGTCCCCGGCGATCAGCAGCGCCTGGCCCGATCCCGCGGCGGCACGTTCGAAGGCGGCACGCAGCCGCTGTGTTTCCGGGCCACGCCCGACCAGTGGAATTCCCGACCCGAGTCTTGGCACGTGAGGCATCGTGACATATCCGCACCGCAGGGTCCGTCCCGGACCTGCGCCACGCCGCGCCGACGGGGCGGGCGCTCCCAGGAACGCTCCCCGGACCGCGTCCCGGACGCCCCCGACCGCCCGCCGGCCTCCCGATGCCGCCGGACGCTTCTCCCCATGCCGCCCGTGTGCTGCCCGTCGCTCCCGCGATGGCCGCTCAGGTCTCCCTCCGGCATCAAAGTCCTTCGATTCTTCAATGCATTGTGCAGATCGTTGACGTGGAACGTTCATAACTTTATGGTCGCTGCGACCTTCACCGGCGATTCCCGCAATCGGAGAACGATGAAGAACCCCCCACGCACGGCACGGCTGTTCGCGTCCCTCCTCGCGGTCGCCCTCGCCACGGCACTCCCCCCGGCCATCTCGACCTCCGCCGCCGAGCCCCCGGCCGCAGCCGCCTCCGGCACGTCCCCCCACGGCTGGAAGCTGAGCTCCACGCACATCGACCCGAAGGACAGCCACCACGCCTTCGTCGGCAACGGGTATCTCGGCCAGCGCGTCCCGCCCACCGGGACCGGCTACGCCGAGACCACCGCGAAGACCGGCTGGCCGCTGTTCACCCCGCGCTACGACGGCTCCTTCGTCTCCGGGCTGTACGCGCACAACAAGCGGACCACCGAGAACCGGCAGGTCGCCGCCGCCATCCCGACCTGGACGCCGCTCACCGTCAGCACCGGCGGCACCCGCCCGGCCGGCCGCACCGAGGGCGCACGGGCCAAGGGCGACCGGACCAAGGGCGCCAAGGCCGAGACCTTCAGCGCCACGACGCCCACCGGCCGGATCTCCCACTACCGGCAGACCCTCGACCGCCGCCGCGGCCTGGTCCGCACCGCCCTCACCTGGACGGCGTCCGACGGGCGGGCCACCGACCTGGTCTACGACGTCCTCGCCGACCGCGAGAACCCGCACGTCGGGGCGGTGCGTATGCGTATGACCCCGCACTGGAGCGGCGACGCGAAGGTCACCGACCTGATCGACGGACGCGGCGCCCGCCGGGTCTCGCAGACCGGCGGCGGCGCGCGCTCCGGCGGCCGGACCATGGCCGTGGCGTTCCGCACCGACGGCACGAAGACGGCGGGCACGGTCGCCTCCACGCTGCGCGCAGGCGACGGAGTCCGTACAAGAAGTGAACAACGAGCCGCGCGCGCAAAGGACTTGAGCGCTCGGCAGCACGTCGCCTTCCCGGTCCGCAGCGGCCGGAGTTACGAGCTCACCAAGTACGTCGGCGTCGACACCGCCCTCACCTCAAAGGCCCCCGAGCGTGACGCGGTGACCGCCTCGCAGCGCGCCGCCGACCGCGGCTGGCCCGCGATGTTCGCCGCCCACTCCGCCGCCTGGCGCAAGCTCTGGCGCACCGACATCGAGGTCCGCGGGCACAGCGAGCTCCAGTCCTGGGTCCGCTCCGCGCAGTACGGGCTGCTCTCCAGCACCCGTACCGGCTCGGCCGACAGCATCGCGCCCACCGGCCTGTCCAGTGACAACTACGCGGGCCTGATCTTCTGGGACGCCGAGACCTGGATGTACCCGGCCCTGCTCGCCGGGCACCCCGAACTCGCCAAGTCCGTCGTGGACTACCGCTACCGCACCCGCGCCGGCGCCCGCGCCAACGCCAGGAAGCTGGGCTACCCCGGCCTCTTCTACCCCTGGACCAGCGCGAGCAAGGGCGACCTGAAGTCCGAGTGCCACAGCGTCGACCCGCCGCACTGCAACACCCAGAACCATCTGCAGAGCGATGTCGCCCTCGCCGCCTGGCAGTACTACCTCGCGACCAAGGACACCGACTGGCTGCGCACCCGCGGCTGGCCGATGATCAAGGGCGTCGCCGAGTTCTGGGCCGGGCGCGCCACCCGCAACAGCGACGACAGCTACTCCATCAAGAACGTCGCGGGCCCCGACGAGTACAGCAACGGCGTCGACGACGGCGTCTTCACCAACGCCGGCGCGGCCACCACGCTGCGCACCGCCACCCGCGTCGCCAAGATCCTCGGACATGACGCCCCCTCGGGCTGGAACAGCCTCGCGGGCAAGCTGCGCATCCCGTACGACGCGAAGAAGAAGGTCTTCACGCAGTACGCGGGGTACAAGGGCTCGGTCATCAAGCAGGCGGACACGGTCCTGCTGACCTACCCGCTGGAGTGGCCGATGTCCAAGAAGGCCGCCACCAACACCCTGGACTACTACGCGGCCCGCACCGACCCGGACGGCCCCGCCATGACCGACTCGGTGCACGCCATCGACGCCGCCGCCATCGGCGAGCCGGGCTGCTCCACGTACACCTACCTGAAACGCTCGATCCAGCCCTTCGTACGCGGCCCCTTCGAGCAGTTCTCGGAGGCGCGCGGCGACAAGGCCGGGGCCTCGGACCCGCTGTCCGGTTCCCCCGCGCAGGACTTCCTGACCGGCAAGGGCGGCTTCCTGCAGACCTTCACCAACGGCCTGACCGGCCAGCGGCTGCGCGAGGACCGGGTGCACCTCGACCCGATGCTGCCGCCGCAGCTCAAGGACGGCGTGACGCTGCGCGGGCTGCGCTGGCAGGGCCGTACGTACGACATCGCGATCGGCGCACACCAGACCACGGTGCGGCTGACCCACGGCGACCCCTTCGAGGTCGAGGGCCCGCAGGGCGGTCAGCTGGTGAGCGCGGACGCGCCCGCCGTACTCAAGACCCGCCGCCCCGACCTCGAACCGACGGCCAACCTCGCCAGGTGCCGGACAGCGAAGGCCAGTTCGGAGCAGCCGGGCCTGTACGCGTCGGCCGCGCTCGACGGCAATACGGCCACGCCCTGGACTCCCGAAGGCCGCGACGGCACCCTCACCGCCGACCTCGGCCGCGCCTCCCGAATCTCCGGCGTCACCCCGCGCTGGACGGACACCAAGCCCGCTTCGTACACCCTGCGGACCTCGGTCGACGGGAAGCACTGGCGTGACGTGAAGGCGCTGGACGGCTCGCGCCTCGCCCGCTTCGTACGGGTCACGGTCCACGCGGCCGACGCGAAGAAGCCGGCAGGGGTCGCGGAGCTGACGGTCAAGCGGGCGGAGTAGCCGGTAGGGGCCTCTGATTCCCGCCCCGCAGCCACCGAATCCCACACTCCAGTCACCGCAGCCGCCGACCCGGCACGACGCCGGCCAGGTCGGCGGCTGCGGTGGCTCACCGGCCGGTCTGCTGATCGGCTCGCCGGCCGGCCGGCTTCGACATTCGGCCCTCCACGGCCGGCTGTCGCTCATCAACGCCCGGGTGGCCGGTGAGCTGGTGCCGGCGCGCGCCGGAGGAGCGGCAGTGATGTCGGCTCAGCGCAGGCGGCTCAGTGCTGGACGACGCGGCCCGCTCGGTCGGTGTTCCAGTGGTCGAACAGGTCCCGCAGCTCCCGCTCGCGGGCCGCGCGCCAGGCTCTCCCGTCGTCGTCCCCGCCGGCGTCCTCGTTCTGCTGGGCCCAACGCTGGGCGATGGTCTCCAGCTCGGTGTAGAACCGCAGATGCTCGGGGTCGCGCCGCCACTGCGGCGGCGACCCCGCCAGCACGAGGTCCGTCTCGTCCGGGCGCAGCAGGAGTCCGGTGCTGTGCTCCGGTGCGCCGTCGAGGCGGCACTGCCGGAACAGGGTCGCCCCTTCGCCGGGGTCCGGAGCGCCGAAGTCGATGACGTACGAGATCTCGCCCGGCAGCGCGTGCGGGTCGGGCAGCAGAGCGTCCATACGGACCTGGGCCATGGGCGAGGCCGCGGCGGTGATGTCGGGCACGGAATTCTCCTCGAATGACGTGATGCCGCTCTTCCTAAGACGGGCGCGCGGACGGGCGACCGCGCAAGGGCGATCGCTCACGGGCTGTTCGCTCGGACCGGGCGAGGAATTCGCAGGGAGTTGCCGCCGGGTCCGAGGTGGAAAGGGCTGATCCGTACGACTTTTCGAGAATACCGCCGCGCGTCATGTCCAGCCTGTCGAGTCACGCGTCTGCCGACCGCCGGGGTCGCCACGGTCGGTCGGTGCAGGTGGGGGCCGCTGTGGTCCGGCGGGGGCGGTTGACCTCGGCACCCGTCCTCGACACCCGTCGCCGAAGGCTCACAGCGCGTCGCGGCGGGCGTCTACCGGGTGCCTACAGTGAAGCCATGACTCTACTCACCAGTAGGCGCTGTTACAGCTCGCTGAACCCCCTCCACTCGCTGGTCTACTTCGCACCCGAGCTGGAGGAGGAGTTCACCGCCGTCGGCCTGGAGCAAGGCCGTATGTGCTATTTCGCGGGCCGGGCGGCGGCCATGGGCCCGGTCGGCGCGGGGCCGGTGACCGCGACGTTCTACAACTTCAGCCCCTGGCTCGTCGCCGAGCACATCCCGCGCGCCTGGGACCTCGCGAAGCCGGAGCGCATCCTCGGCGCCCGGCTGCGGGGCGTCGACCGCGCGCTGCGCCGGCTGCTCGCTGAGGAGATCGCGAGCGACCCGGACGTCGCCGAGGCCGCCCGGCTCGCGCTCACCGCCGCCGAGGCGTGCACAGCCGCCGGACGGCCGCTCTACGCCGCGCACGCCGAGCAGCTCGCGCCCGAGCAGCCGCACCTCGCCCTGTGGCACGCCATCACGCTGCTGCGCGAGCACCGCGGCGACGGCCATCTGGCCGCGCTGGCCGCCGTCGAGCTCGACGGCTTGGAAGCGCTGATCACCCACACCGCCACCGGGAAGGGCTTCACCGCCGAGTTCGCCCAGCGCAGCCGGGGCTGGACCCGGCCGGAGTGGGATGCCGCGCACGCGCGCCTGCGCGAGCGCGGCATCCTGGACCCGAGCGGCGAGCTGACCACCGCGGGCCGCAAGACGCGCCAGGACGCCGAGGACCTGACCGACCGTCTCGGCGACGGCCCCTACCGGCATCTGGGCGAAGCCGGAGTCGAGCGGCTCACCGAGATCGGCGGCCGGCTGACCCGTACGGCGGTGGCCAACGGAGCGTTCCCGGCCGGGGTCTTCGCGCAGGGTTGACAGTGGGCGGGCGTACGGCGTCGCACGCTGCCGTACGCGGGAGGCGCGCTACTACGCGCCGTTCGGCCGCGGGACAGGCTGGTTTTAGCCTGTCCCGCGCTTGAGGACACCCACCCACCGGGCAGGCCCGGTCTCAACCAACGCGGCCCACCGCGCTACGCGCTAGCCGCGGCCCAGCATCCCCGTACGGAAGTCCGTCAAGATCCGCGTCAACAGCCGGGACACATGCATCTGGGACAGCCCCAGTTCCGCGCCGATCTCGGACTGCGTCATCTCCCGGCCGAAGCGCATATGGAGAATCCTGCCGTCCCGCTCCCCCAGTCGCTCGACGAGCGGCTTGAGCGCGTGCACGTTCTCGACGGCTTCGAGGGCGGGGTCGATGTCCCCGATGCGGTCGGCCAGCGTGCTGCCCGCCGTGCCGTCGCCGTCGTCCGCCGGGAGGTCCAGCGAGCCGGCGGTGTAGCCGTTGCCCGCGACGATGCCTTCGACGACGTCCTCCTGGCTGATCCCGAGGAATTCGGAGAGTTCCGCCGTCGTCGGATCGCGGTCCAGCCGCTGGGAGAGGTGGTCCTTGGCCTTGGCCAGTTCGATGCGCAGTTCCTGCAACCGGCGGGGGACGTGCACCGACCAGCTCGTGTCACGGAAGAACCGCTTGATCTCGCCCACGATGTAGGGGACGGCGAAGGTGGCGAACTCGACCTCGCGCGACAGGTCGAACCGGTCGATCGCCTTGATCAGGCCGATCGTGCCGACCTGGACGACGTCTTCCATCTCACGGGTGCCGTTGCGGAACCGGCCCGCGGCGTACTTGACCAGCGACAGATTCAGCTCGATGAGGGTGTTGCGCGCGTACTGGTACTCGTGCGTGCCCTCCTCCAGCTCGCCGAGCCGGTCGAAGAAGAGCTTCGACAGGGCGCGGGCGTCCTTCGGCGGAACCTTCGTCGCCTCTTCGATCCACGGAAGCTCCGGCGTGCCGAGTCCGTCCGTCTGCGTCGACGCACAGGCCGGCAGCCGATCAGTCTGCGTCACGTTACTCACGTCAAATCTCCCGAATCGTCAGTGAACGAGCGGTCGTCGTCCCGACCCACACGTAGTTCGTCATCCGAAATATTGTCGAGAGGTAACCGTCTCGTAAGTGATCCAGGAACGCAAGCCCCGCCTCACGGAGCCGAGTTCACACCCCCGACCGATCGACATGCCGCCACCCGGTCAGAGGCGGCGCCCCCTAGCGAGTTCTCTTTTTTACGCAAGCCGAAACATCTTCAGCCGTACGAGAAGGCCGGACACCCGCACGAGGGCGGCGAAGAGACAAGAACGTGCGGGCGCTACGCGCTGTCCGCCACTTGGTCGCCGCCCCGGCTTACGCCAGCCGGCCAGCCGACATGCGCCGAGGCGGCGCTACGGAAGGCGTCCAGCCCCTCGGCCAGCGCGGCCAGTCCCGCCGGCGTCATGGCTTGGAGCACGGTTTCGACCTCCCGCACCCGAAAGTCGCGGAAGTCTGCCAGCACGCCGTGCCCGCTCCTGGTCAGCCGCAACTCGACCTCACGGCGGCTGGTCGCGCTCGGCGAGCGGACCACCAGGCCGACGGCTTCGAGGCGGTCGCACAGCCGACGCACCGAGGGAGGCTGCGAACCGAGGGCCTCACTCAGTGTTCTCAGGTTGGTGCCCTCGCGCTGTTCGATCATCAGCAGCGCACGCAGCTGCGACGGCGACACCGGCCGCGTGGGGACCGCCTCCTGCCCTCGCCCCCACAGCACCTCCAGTAGCTCCGACACAGCACAGGCGGCGTGAGCCGCCCGATCGTGCTCGTGGGAGGGGACCGAAGGAAACAAGGAAGGCACCGCCACACTGTGTCATTCGGGGCGGGCGTTTGTCAGCCCGGCAGCCCGCGGGCAAGAGCGTGGTCAGCGGCCCGCCGAGCGGCTGAGCTCCCGCCGCGTCACTCCCACTTCTCGTCATCCTCGTCGTCGCCCCGCATGTTCCGCCAGTCGGCGAAGTCCGCGATGGCCGCTTCGGCCAACTCGGCTGCCTGCTTGGGGCAGTTCCACTCCTCCAGAGCGAACGGGCCCCCCGGGGCCTCGAAATCCTCGGGCGCGTAGATGGCGTTCACCGCCGCGAAGGCACCGGCGCCGCGGTCGAGCCGGTTGGCGACCGCCCAGGGGTGCGCGCCCGCTTGGTGCTCATGCGCGCACGGCATGCCGAGCGGGGCGAGGTCGACCGTCTTGACCGCGGCTTCGATCTCGCGGAAGAACGTCCTGGGCATGCCTTCGTGCCACTCGAAGACGCATGAGCACACCGCGAGAAACAGCCCGAGCCGGTCCTCCGAAGCGCCCTCCCCGGCCATCCAGCGCCGCGCGGCCCACAGGCCCGCTTCGGCGGAATCCTCGTCGCTGCGGAAGCGCCGGCGGATCGTACGGGTGAGCCGGGGGATGTCGACCCGCCCGTCGGAGCGCAGGTACCTCTTGTCGAGGTGCCCGGTCTCCCGCTCCCCGAACAGCTCCTGGAGACCCTCGCGCAGCCGGTCGACGGCCTCGTCGGCCAGCTCGGCCAGGAAGGCCGGGCAGAGCCAGCCGTCCAGCGGCGGGTCGCCGTACTCCCCGTCCCGCTTCCGCTCGTACGCGGCCCGGCCGCCGGGACTGAGCAGTTGCGCGCCGGTCGTGACGTCGTACTCACGGTCGTCACCGACCTGCGGATGTTCACCCGGCGCGTGTCCGCAGCCGGGACCGGGGCCGGGGCCTGAGCCTGAGCCGGGGCCGCCGTTCGCAGCCAAGCCGGTCCTCGCGGCCACCAGCGCCGCCGTCATCCCCTCCAGCACCTTGGCCGTTCCGATCCGGCCCGATGCGGCGTACCAGCAGGTGGCGTTGAGGATGACGATGAGACCCGCCCGCTCATCGCCGGTCGGGTCGTCGTCCAGCCGGTCCGCGCATATGGACAGCGTCAACGCCGGATCGCAGTGGGGGTAGTCGCTCACTATGGAGCGCAGGTCACCCGCCAGCTCCGCGTCTTCGGGGTCCGGACCGAGCATCGCGTCGTTGTTAACCATGATCACCGAAACGCCCCACCCGTCCGTACGGTTCCCCGAAGGGCCTCAGGGGCCTCAGGATGGGGACGGCTGCGTCTCCATCACCTTTTTGATACCACGCAGCGTGGTCTGGATGTTTCCGCGCTGGAAATCGGCGAATGTGTGGCCTCGCGTCGCGATTCTGTCGAACGTGTTGGCCAGAAAGTCGGGCCAGGAGCGCCGCTCGTCCGTCCATGTCTCGGTGACGAGAGTGCCTTCGGGAGCGGGCTCGAACCGGTATTCCCAGGTGGCGATGGAGCCGCGCAGCCGCGGCTTCTTCACGCCGATCGCGTGCACGCGAAATTCGAACCGCTCGCCCGGATCGGCCGCGGTGACCGTGCACCGGGTGGTCCAGCGAAAGGCGCCGCGCTTGTTGTAGCCGTCGAAGACCATGCCCACATAGGCGCCCTGGCGTTCGTCGGGAACGGTCGCTCCGCGGTTCTCCGGACTCCAGCGACCCATCAGTACCGGGTTGCTGATTTGCGCGTAAAGCGTCGCGGGGTCCGTATTGATGGTGATGCTGTCGGAAACACGGAATATGCGCGTCATAGGGGCTCCCATTCTCGGTGTTCGACCCTATCGCGCCGATCCTGAAGCCGACCGGCCCGCCGGCCGCCCGCCGGGAGCGCCGTTCTTCGGCGGCACCTGGTACGGCTCGCCCTTGCTACGGGGCGTCAGATCCACGGGCCGGTACGCAGCTTCGCGTACCAGCGGGCGGCCATCTTCGCGTATCCGCCGGCGGAGGGATGGACGCCGTCGGGGAGGTCCTGGCGGCGCAGGGCGCTGTGCATCGCGACGAAGTGCACATGGCGGCCCCGCTGCACCCACTTCCGCACCACACCGGGAACCGCCGCGTTGAACGTCTTCGCCCTGGCCTCGGCGGCCCGGTTGCCGATCGGGACGAGGTCCGAGACGAAGACGTCGGCCCCCGGCGCCGCGGCGGTGAGACGGCCGATCAGCGTGGAGAGCCGGGCCGGCGCGCGCCGCACATCGTGGTTCCGCAGCATGTCGTTGGTGCCGATGTGCAGGAGTACGGTGCGCGGCCGCGCCGCCCGCGTCCAGACGGCGGCCCGCGCGTCGATCCCGTCGATGCGCCACCCCGGGTGCCCCTCGTGGTCGTGGTCTCCCAGTGCGATCGGCCCGTTGAACCGCGAGCCGACGAAGTCGTCCTTACGGTGGTCGGCGGCGGCCCGCCGCCACAGCGAAGTCCGGTAGCCGCCGGGAACGTTGACACCGGCGGTGATCGAGTCCCCCAGCGGCATGATGCGCAGCCCACCGTTGGACTCGGCGGCGGTGGGCGCGGGCGAGGACACCACCAGCGCAGCGGCGGCGACCACGGTGGTACACAGTGGGACCAGGACCGAGCGTCTGCCCGGACCGGTCCGACGACGAAATCGCATCGGCGCTCCTGTGATAGGGGTCCCCGACTTCGTCGCGGATGACCGCCTATGCGTCGTTGTACACCCGTTGCGCGGAAGCCGCCGCCCGAGATGACGAAGCTGCGCCAGTCAGCCGCATCGCAGGTGGTGGAGCCGGGACGGGAGTGGCTCGTGCGAGCGAGGGACCGGGCGACGGACCCCTGCGGTGCACGGCACGACGGTCAGCGCGATGCACCGCGCGGCGGGGCGGGACGCCTGCGGCCTCGCCGCTCGAACCGGGAGAACCGGCGCTAGCTGTCGGAGCCCTCGCTGCCACCGACAACATGCATCGCCGCCTCCTCCGCCGAAGCCGCGCCGCCGTCGATGCCCACGTCCGAGCCGACCGAGCCGCTCGCCTCGGCGGAGTGCGCGCCCTCGTCCGGAGCCACCAGCCGACCGGCGCGGGCGTCGCCGACCTCATCGTCGATCAGCTCTCCGTCGCTGTCGGGGGTGTCCCCCAGCCCGTCCCCGTCGGGGGCCGCGACGTCCGGAAGCTCCTCCGACAGCCGCTGGTCCAGGGTCTCCCCCGAGCGCTGCTCGGCGGCCGTGACCCCCTTGCCCTCGACGGCCATGGGCCGCTCCGGAGGCGAGTAGCCCTCGTCGAGCACGGAGTCGACCCCGCGGTGGTCGAGGGTGTCCTCGGGTTCGAGCACGCCGGAGTCGTCAGGCGCGCCCGAGCCGTCCGGCTGGTAGACCTCGTCGCCCATCTCGCTCATCGTGTCCTCCCTGGCGGTCCCCGATCCCCGTACCCGATTCCCTGATCATGATCCCCGAGTTGTCCGGAATTCACATCCGCACCGCGAGGGCCACGGCTGGGGGACTTTTCCCCCGGAGCGTCGAGGAGCACAGTTGAGACAAGCGCACGCTCCGAGAGGGGAGAACGTCATGCTCATCCTCGGTCTCATTCTGCTGGTCATCGGCCTGATAACCGGCGTCGCGATCCTATGGACGATAGGAGTCATCCTCGTCGTCATCGGTGCGGCTCTGTGGATCCTCGGCTCCGTAGGGCGCGCGGTGGGCGGCCGGCGTCACTATTGGTGACCAATAAGACCGAATACGTGACCGGCAGCCTGCCGTGCGGCCGGATACAGCCCTGTCCGGCACGCATTTTGGCTCAATCCGCATATAGCCCAATCCATGATTGCTTGACTACGTTGCGTGTCGAGAGGACGGGCCCCTCAAGACCGCGGTCTCCAGACGGCGTAAGCGTCAGAGTCGTACGGCTGGACAACCGCGGATGAGGTGGCGGCTCTCTTCGTAGGGGTTCCTGGCTTGGCGACGGCATCGTCGCAGGTGAAGCGTGTGCGGAACGTCCGGGCCGGATGTGCGGACCGGGCGCGAACGGCTCCCGTTCCTGTCCGGTGCCCCGGGCCGGGACGGCAGGTGCTCCGACAACCCTCCGGGCAACGTCATCAGTGAAGGCGGACAGCCATGGCACAGCACGAAGAAGCACGGGTGGATGTCGATCTCGAAGCATGGTCGGCAGCGGGTCTGTCACCGGCCGAAGCGGCCGAAATCGCCGCGGAGATCCCCCAGGGGATCCTGCTGGCTCCCGCGCCGTACTCGGTGACGGAGACCCGCACGCCCAACGAGGAGTGGCAACTCCCCGCCGCCTGGCCGTACAAGGGCGCGATGGCCCACGGGACGGCAGCGGTGCACTACGCCCCGGGGCATACCTCCCTGCAGCGGCCGTTCATCTTCGCCGACGGGTTCAACTACGGTCCCAGCGACCTGGCCGGCCTGTGGAGTCACCTCAACACTCCCTACGGCCCGGACAACAAGCAGTTCCTGAGTGAGCTGCTCGCCGCCGGCTTCGACGTCATCCTGCTCGGCTTCGACGAGCGGCACACCTACGTCCAGGCCAACGCGGGCATCGCGGTGAGCTGCATCCGGCGGGCCATCGCGGAGCGAACGGGAGACTCCCCGCTGACCGTCGGCGGAGTCAGCATGGGCGGTCTGGTCACCCGCTACGCGCTGGCTCGTATGGAGAGCGACCGCGAGGACCACCAGACCGAGACGTACCTGTCCTACGACTCCCCGCACAACGGGGCCTGGATCCCGCTGATCCTCCAGCAGTTGGCCTACTTCTTCGAGCCGCTGACCCCGGGCAAGGGCCCCAAGCAGGCCGCCCTGATCAGGAGTCCCGCAGCCCAACAGCTGCTGTGGGCCTGGGTGAAGGACGCCCGCACCTCGGGCCCCGTCGCCACCGCCAGCCCGCTCCGCGCGGAGTTCCTGAGCGACCTCAACAAGGTCGGCTCCTTCCCCATGCGACCCCGCAAGCTCGGCGTCGCCAACGGCAACGGCCAGGGCATGGGCCGGGACGTGCCGCCCGACGAGCTGGTCTTCGAGTGGAACGCGCTGGCCGGCCTGCTCCAGGCGGTCGTCCGTACCCAGCCTTCCTTCGGCGACCGTCAGTTCATCGGCCGGATGCGCGCCCTCGGCGAGTGGCGCAGGAGCTACACCACGGCCGTCGCACCGTTCGACGGCGCTCCCGGCGGCACCCTCGCCTCGTACGGCATGCTCGCCGACAAGCTCGGCGCCAAGATCGAGGAGGCATACCGCAGCGGCTGCTTCGTGCCCGCCGTGAGCGCGGTCGCCCTCGACTACGACCCGGTCAGGTGGCCGATCGACCTGCACACCGACATCTCCGTACTGCCCGGCGAGCAGAGCCGGTTGGACGCCTTCCAGTGCGACACGGAGAACTCCGAGCACGGCACGGTCCGCGCTCAGCTGGCCGACTGGATCCTGGATCAGCTTCGGTAGGACTTCCGTGAGCGGGACGGGGAGAGGCCGGCGCGCGCGGTGCCCAGTCGGGTGCCGCGCGCATCGGCCGGCCGGCCGGGGCCCCGGCCCCGGCGATGGTGCCCGGACGCGACGCGCTCGACCGGAATACCCTGCCTGCGACGTGAGTTACGTCCACCATGGCTGAAGAGAACAGCGGCCAGGGCGCAGGCCCCGCCCCTCGCGTACTGTCCGACGGGGCGCTCTCGGAGCTGCTCTCCGCCCAACAGTTCGGCATCCTCGCGACCAATAAGCGCAGCGGCCATCCCCACTTGACCACCATGCTCTACGCCTGGGATCCCGCGACGCGCACGGTGCGCTTCTCCACCACCGCCGACCGGGTGAAGGTTCGTCAGTTGCACAACGACCCACGGGCCGCTCTGCATGTGTCCAGCGAGGACCACTGGTCGTTCGCGGTGGCGGAGGGCGAGGCGGAGGTCTCGGACGTCACCGGGAAGCCGGGGGACGCGACCGGGCGGGAGCTGTTCGCGATGCTGCCGCTGAACGCCCGGCCGTCGGCCCCGGAGGAGAGGGACGCGTTCTTCGGGCAACTCGTCGCGGAGCAGCGCGTGGTCATCAGGCTCGCGGTGAACCGCCTGTACGGCACCGCGCTCGACGTGCCCGGCGCGGACTGAGCGCCGAGGACGCCCGCCGCCGCGAGGTGACACATTCGACGCGAACTCCAGCCGTCCGCAATGGGCGGTCGATATGCTCCTGGGGTGTCGTTCGGTGCGCGGCGAATTCATGAATTCGCCGCGAATCCGAGCCCACCGCCCATGGCGTCGTGAACGGTGCGACTTCCCCTCGCACCGGCTTCCGGCCGGCGCTTCGCCATGATCAGTCAGCAGCCGCTGCAACCCCAGGGAGCGACGTGTCCCGCAACACGATTCCCGACGCGTACCCGCCGGTCCATCCGTCGCACCGGCTCTCGCGCCGCCGCCCGCCTCGACTGCCCGACGTGCGGCTGTTCGAGGTGCGGGCATGAGCGCATTACGCGAGGCATTGGCCGCCGGGGAGCGCACTTTCTCCTTCGAGTTCTTTCCGCCCAAGACCGATGCGGGAGAACGGCTGTTGTGGAACGCGATTCGCCGTATCGAGGGGATAGCGCCCACCTTCGTGTCCGTGACCTACGGCGCGGGCGGCTCCTCCCGGGACCGTACGGTCGCCGTGACCAAACGGATCGCCGCCGAGACGACACTGTGCGCGGTCGCCCATCTCACCGCCGTCGGCCACTCGGTGGCCGAACTGCGCAACATCATCGGCCAGTACGCGGACGTCGGCATCCGCGATGTGCTCGCGTTGCGCGGTGATCCGCCCGGCGACCCCAACGCGCCCTGGACCCGCCATCCGCAGGGGTTCGGCCACGCCAGTGAACTCGCCGAGCTGATACGGAGATCGGGGGACTTCAGCATCGGGGTCGCCGCCTTCCCCGAGCGCCATCCCCGCTCCGCGGACTGGGACAGCGACATCCGGCACTTCGTCGCGAAGTGCCGGTCGGCGGACTACGCCGTCACCCAGATGTTCTTCCATGTCGAGGACTATCTCCGGCTGCGCGACCGGGTGGCGGCCGCGGGCTGCGACACGCCGATCATCCCGGAGATCATGCCCGCCACCGACGTCCGCCAGATCCGCCGCTTCTCCGAACTCAGCGGCGCCGCCTTCCCCGAGGACCTGGCGCTCCGGCTGGAGACGGCGCGCGACGACCCGGGGGCCGCGCACCGCATCGGCGTCGAGTACGCGACCGTGATGGCGCAGCGGCTCCTCGACGAGGGTGCACCGGGCCTGCACTACATCACCCTCAACCGCTCGACGGCGGCCCTGGAAATCCACCGGAACATTCAGCGGAACAGCCGGCGGGCGAACAATCCTCCGGCTCCGGTCGGAGCCGGGCAGCACTGAACCCGCTGATCCGCTGAATCCACTGCCCCACTCTTTCCGGGCACTTTCGGGCTCCTCCGGGCCCCGGTTCGCGCCGTCCCCTGTCACTCGCCCGTCATTGGAGCGCTCGTGCGTATCGCCGTCTCCGGTTCGATCGCCACCGATCATCTGGCGTCCTTCCCCGGGAGGTTCACCGAACAGCTCATCGCCGACCAGTTGGAGAAGGTGTCCCTCTCCTTCCTCGTGGACGACCTCGAAGTCCGGCGCGGCGGAGTCGCCGCGAACATCTCGTACGGGCTCGGGCAGCTCGGCCTGACGCCCACTCTGGTGGGTGCCGTCGGCGAAGACTTCGGTGACTACCGGGTCTGGCTGGAGGACCATGGTGTGGACACCGATTCGGTATGGGTGTCCACCGAGCGGCAGACCGCTCGGTTCATGTGCACGACGGACCAGGACCAGAACCAGATCGCGTCCTTCTACACCGGTGCCATGGCGGAGGCCCGCGACATCGACCTGCGCACGGTCGTGGAGCGGCTGGGCGGGCTGGATCTGGTGGTCGTCTCCCCCAACGATCCGCAGGCGATGCTGCGTCACACCGCTCAGTGCCGGGAGTTGGGCATCCCGTTCGCGGCCGACCCTTCGCAGCAGTCGGCCCGGCTGGAGCGCGCCGAGGCGCGCCGGCTGGTCGAGGGCGCGCGCTGGCTGTTCACCAATGAGTACGAATCCGCGATCCTGCTGGAGCTCACCGGGTGGCGGCACGAGGACGTACTGGCCCGGGTGGGCACCTGGATCGTCACCCGCGGCGCGCGGGGCGTGGTGCTCAACCGCGCCGACGCGCCGCCGGTCGCGGTCCGGGCCGTCGACGCCGGGGGCGTGCTGGAGCCGACCGGGGTCGGCGACGCGTTCCGCGCCGGTTTCCTCGCGGCGACGGCTTGGGGGCTGCCCGCGGAGGCAGCCGCGCGGCTGGGCTGTGCCGTGGCCACCACCGCGCTGGCCGCCGTCGGTCCCCAGGAGTACGACGTCCGCGCCGACGCGCTGCTCGCCCGCGTCGAGGCCGCCTACGGGCCCGCCGCTTCGCAGGCGCTGCTGCCGCGTCCGACGCCCCGGCCCTGAGCGCGCGGGCCCCGGTACTGCGTACGCGGGAGCCGTATCCGGACGCGGTCGGTACGTGCGATCCGAGCGGACCTGGAGGTGGTGCGGGCACACCCCCCGGCGGTCATCCGGGCCGACCCGGCCCCGGTGGCCCGATCCGGGGGTGGCGGGACCACCATCGGGCGGCGCAGCCGGGTGTCCTGTGTACCTGGCCAGGTCGGGTGCCGGGCCCGCACCGTTGAGAGCGATTCGAAGCGGTTTTCCGTATCGCCGAGGTGGGGGTTTCCATGAGGGGTGTCGCCCTGTGCACGGAGCAGGAAATCTCCTGGCGGGCGCGGGGGTGGGCATCGGCGGCCGTGTCGACGCCGGCGTCGGCGTCAGGCGCGTCAGGAACGTCAGACACATCCGGCACGTCAGGAAGGTCAGGAACGTCAGGCCCGTCGGCGAGATCCGCACCGGCGCTCGCCGCGCACCATGACGCGGTGCTCGCCGAGCTGTGCACGGAGCTGTTCGCCTCGCTGCCGCGCAGCGACCAGCGCAGGCGGGGAACGGACTACGTCCGGGGCCTGCTGGACACCCGGGGGCGCAAGTCGATCAGGAACATCGCGGCGTTTTTGGGCGACCCGGCCCTGGAGCAGAGCCTGCACCACTTCGTCACCAGCTCCACCTGGGGCTGGACGCCGGTACGCCAGGTGCTGGCCCGGTACGTGGCGCGGGTGGCGCCGCCGCAGGCGTGGGTGGTGCGGCCGATGGTGATCCCGAAGGCCGGGGAGAACACCGTCGGGGTGGACAAGCGCTTCTTCCCCGCGTTCGGCCAGGTGCTCAACGCGCAACAGGCCGTCGGGGTCTGGGCCGCGTCCCCCCGGTTGAGTGTGCCGGTCAACTGGCGGCTCCAGCTGTCGCGGGGCTGGCTCGACGACGGCGAGCGCCGCAGCCGGGCGTCCATCCCCGACGGGGTCGAATCGCAGACGCCGGAGGACTTCGCACTCGGGGCCTGCCTGGACTCGGCGCTGCACTGGGATCTGCCGGTGCGCCCCGTGGTGATGGAGGCGGGCGAGGCCGACGCCTGTGCCATCGCCCGGAAGCTGCGGGCCGCCGGCCTGCCGTTGCTGATCAAGGTCGGCAGCACGCTGCCGGTCAGCGTCGCCGACCCGGCGCTGCCCGGCCACGGCGGCGCGGTGCCGCTCCCCGC
>NZ_JAYMZR010000113.1:0-6634 GCF_035828615.1 Streptomyces sp. H27-D2
CCTGGTCGGCCTCCGGCATCAGCTTCAACTGCACAACGATCTTCATGCGGATCATCGTACTACAGTTGACCTATGTCACCACGATGGGAACCAAACCCCAATATTCGCAGGGGCCGTACGGTCGTCTGCACCCTCCACGCACACTTGGTCTTCACACCCAAGTACCGGCGCGGACCGTTCACCGACGAGATCCTCACGCGCTGCGAAGAGATCATGAGAGCCGTCTGCGCCGACTTCGAAACCGAGCTGGTCGAGTTCAACGGCGAGAAGGACCACGTACATCTCCTCGTGCACTACCCGCCCAAGATCGCTCTGTCCCGGCTCGTGGGCTCTCTCAAGGGCGTCTCCGCCCGCCGGCTCCGCCAGGAGTACCCGGGCCACATCCGCAAGTACCTGTGGGGCGCGCACTTCTGGTCACCCTCGTACTTCGCCGCGTCCTGCGGTGGGGCGCCGCTGAGCATCATCAAGGAGTACATCGAGAACCAGAAGAGACCAGGCGGGAGCCCCTGGCACACCCGTCAACGGGCGTGCCAGGGGCTTTCGGGGCCGGTCCCTCATTTCAAGGGTTCAAGCTTCGGATTTGCCGGCGCGGACCTTTTGCCGGCGTGGACCTTCACCGGCGCGGCCCCATACCGGTACCGGCGAGCGCCGGTGTGCGGAGGTGTCACCAGATTTCGTTGACCCACTCGGGGTGGTCGATGAACGGGTTCCGGTTGTGCTGGAACCGGTCGAAGATCACCTGGTTGCGCTTCTGCTCGAAGGCGTCCGGCGGGTCCTCGCCGCTCCACGCCTTGAGTACGGACAGCCGGCCGATCGCGGGGCTGCTGCCGTTGGCGACCTGGTCGTTGGGCTCCAGGTCGGCGAAGCCGTCACCGCCGTCGTAGCGCACCGCCATATAGAGGATCATGCGCGCGACATCGCCCTTGACCGCGTCGCGGGGCTCGAAGGAGTCGTCGTCCGTGTAGTTGCCCGGCGCCTCCCCCACTTCGCTGCCGCCCGCGTCGAAGTCCTTGTTGCCGCGCGTGCTGTTCACCGACACGTCGGTGGGGCGCAGGTGGTGGATGTCGGTGCCGGGCCCGGTGGCGGTGCCGAAGTCGCCGTGCGACTTGGCCCATACGTGCTCCCGGTTCCAGTCGTCCGGGTTGCCGCCGTTGGTGGTCTTGCTCTGCGAGCGGCCGGTGTAGAGCAGGATCACGTTCGAGGCGTTGGCGGGGTCCTCGTCGGTGGCCTTGAGCGCTTCCCAGACCTCGTCGTAGGACAGCTTGGTCTGGTCGCTGATGATCGTGTGAAGCGCCGTTTTCAGCGCGGGGCCGCTCTTGCCGATCGCGTCTTTGTAGTACGTGTCGTCATAGGCGCCGGCCGAGCGCCCCGCGGCGATCACGGAGGCGGTGGACGCCGGGGCGGCCGTCGGTGGTGCGTTCAAGGCGGCGGAGCTCTGGGCGGTGGCGCCGACCAGCAGGGTGCCGGCGGCTATCACCGCCAGGGGTATCCAGCGGTTCACACGAAGGACGGACATGTGGGGGGTCCTCTCCCGGATGCTCGCGCCGACCGCTCCGGCCGGAGCCGGGGCGGTCGGCGCGAGATGACGGTTGATCAGCCATCGGGAGCCTTCCATGAAGACACGCACATGATGTGAACATGGCGAGGCGGTTCTGTGTCGGCGTCGTGGACCCCGGCCCGGGCGGGCTCACGCCTGACCACACCGCCCGCGGCGGTCGCGGCGAACCCGGAGGCCGTCAGGAAGCAGCGCCACCGCTCGCGCCGAGGTCGCGCAAGAACCTTCGCTGGTCGTCGAGGAAGCCGTCCACGAAGAGGGCCCGGGGCGCGAAGATCGCGGTGAGCGCGGTCCGGGCCGCCGACTGCTCGACGGGCCACTTGAGCAGCGAGTGACCGGCGTCCGGGTAGCGCTTGACCTCCAGCCCGCCGCCGGCGGCCAGTTCCCTCCGGTAGACGCGCTCGGTGTCGGCGGTGTCCACGTTGAGGTCGTGTCCCGCCAGGACCAGCAGCACCGGCACGCCGCGCAGCGCGCGCAGGTCGGCTTTCGCGTCGGCGGTGTGGTTCCTGGAGATGAACCGCCAGCGGTCGGCGGTCATGCCGTCCGGGCCGCCCATGGCCTTCACGTACTCCTCGAAGCTCGCGTGCCGCTTCATCAGGCGGCGGACCGCGTCGCTCTCGGCCACCTCCTTGTCGATCTCGGACGCCGGGGCCCCGTCGGCGCGGAGCTGGGCGAGGAGGTTGTAGCGGCCCTGCTGGAGCCAGTTGACCGCCGGCGAGACCGCGATGACGAAGTCCACGGCCGTCTTCGCCGCGGTCTTCGGCAGCACCCAGCCCGCCTGGCTCGCGCCCCACAGCCCGATGCGGTCGCCGTCGATGTCCGGGCGGGACCGGGCCCAGGCGATGGCCGCCGCCGTCTCGTCCGCCCGGTCGTCCATCGACTGCTCCAGCCAATCGCCGGGCGAGCCCGCGACGCCGGGCTTGTTCCACGACAAGGAGGCGTAGCCGGCGCGGGCGAGCGCCTCCCAGATGGGCCGGTAGCCGCCTTCGTGGGTGGCGTCGATGGGGCCGTCGCCGTGGACGAACACCACCAGGCCGTGCGGCGCGGCCCCGCCGTCGGGTTCGGTGAGCACGCCGTCGAGCGTGTGGCCGTCCTGCCGGATCGAGACCCGCCGCTCCTTCATCTCGTACGAGTTCTGCCAGAGCACCACACCGCCCAGCCCGGCGACGATGAGCAGGATCGCGACGAGCGACCGGATGACGACGCGGCGCCTGGGCCTGTCTTCGGACTTCATGGGGCCACCTTCCTGGGAACGGTCAACGTGATAACTATCGCATACGATACGCTCGTATAGACTACGAACGATTTTGATGGAATCGGAAGGCGGCGCGAGAAGATGCGGGACATGGCCACGCACGCGAACGGACCGGCTGGGGCAGGACCGGCGGACGGCCGCCGGATCACCATCCGGCGAGGGGTTCCGGCGGGTGCCGAGCAGCGGGCGGCCCAGCTGTACTGGACCGCGTTCGGCCGCAAACTCGGCCCCGCGCTGAATCCGCCGGACCGGGCGACCGCGTTCATCGCGGCCCACCTCAACGCGGACCGGGCGGTGTGCGCCTACCTCGACGGCGCTCTCGTCGGCCTCGCCGGATACCAGATCGAGGGCCGGGCGCTCATCGGCGGCACGGCTGCTGACGTGCTGCGCGCGTACGGGCACGTCAAGGGGGTGCACCGGCTCGTGGTGCTGGCCCTGTTCGAGCGCCGCCCCGCGCCCGGCCAGCTCGTCATGGACAGCATCGCCGTGGACCCGCGGACCAGGAGCCGGGGCATCGGGAGCCTGCTCATCGAGGAGGTCGACGCGGTGGCCGCCGAACACGACTGCCGGCAGATCAGGTTGGATGTCATCGACGTCAACCCACGCGCCCGAGCGCTGTACGAGCGCCTCGGATTCACGGCCGGGCGCACCGAGCGCACACCGTACCTCCGTGCTCTCCTGGGCTTCGGCGCGGTCACCACGATGCACCGCCCCGTCACCACGACCAGAAAGCACCGAGCCCTGTGACCGACCAGCGCCCGCACCAGCCGCGCCCACGCCCCGCGCCCGAGGAGGGCGGGCCCACCGTCGAGATCCCCACCCGCACCCTCGTCCACGCCCTGATCCGCGAGGACGGCACGGTCGACGCGGGCGAGCTCTACACCGTCGCGTCGACGCTCGCCATGAGCGACCAGCAGGTGCGACTGTGCATCAAACGGCTCGTCGCCGAGGGCCTCTTCACTCACAAGGGCCGCGGGCGCAAGGCGCTGCTGCGCGCCACAGCGGACACCGCCCGCACCATCACGCCCGACATCGACTTCGTCCGGTACGCCTTCCGCCAGGACGCCGGGCTGGAGCCCTGGGACGGCAACTGGCACCTGGTCGCCTTCGCGGTGCCCGAAACGGCGCGGGCCGCGCGGGACGCGCTGCGCGAGACACTCGTACGCCTCGGCGGCTCCCCGCTGCACGGCGGCCTCTACGTCTGCGCGAACGCCTGGGACCCGTACGTGGAAGCCGAAGCCCGCCGCCTCGGCGTTCTCGACGACGTCACCTTCATGAGCAGCGGCGACCTGCGCAGGGGCGAGGAGAGGGAACCCGCCGCGCTCGCCCGTCTGCTGTGGCCCCAGCAGACGATCGCCGAGCGCTACCACCGGCTCATCGCCGTCGCACGCCCCCGACTCGAACGTCTCAGCGGCGGCGCGGATCTCTCCGAGGGCGAGCCGCCGAAGGGCGAGGTCTCGGAGAACGAACTGTCGGAGGCCGAACTCCTCACCATCGCGGTCGAGCTCGCCGAGGAATTCACCCGTGCCATCGAGCCCGACCCGCTGCTCCCGCCGGAGCTGCTCCCGCAGCCCTGGCCGGGCGCGCAGGCCCGCGAACTCCTCGCCAGGTGCTGGTCGTTGCGCTGCACGACCGGGGTCACGGGCAGGCGCGGCCGCATATCTTCCGGCTGTACGACGAGGTCATCCGGGAGGCGGCGGACCGGGTCCGGTAGGACCTGGTCTTCGCCGCGTCACTCGGCGTCATCGGGCCGGCAGTACCGCGTTTCGAAGCCCCGGAGCCCCGTAGCCCGCCGAGGTCGTCTCCGCGTCCGGGCGCGGCTGCGCCACCCGGCCGCGTCCTCAGGCCGACGGCTGCCCGGCGGCGAGGGAAGCCGCTCCGGCGGGAGCCGTCATCGCGGCGAGCACCGTGCGCCAGTCCTCGCCCGGCTGCTCGCGCAGCGGCCCGGCGAGCCTGTCGGCGCGATAGCGCCAGCGGTGGTCCAGGTCGCGGTGCGCCTCCGGCGCGTAGCCGATCTCGCTGGCGCTGCCGAGCAGCCGGATCAGTTCGGCGGTGAACTCCGGCCACGCCACGTGCCCGCCGACCGCGTTGGCGACCCCGTGCACCGGCTCCGCGACGCAGTCCGCCACCGAGCGGGCCAGCGCCGAGGCGTGCACCCACGGGACGCCGTACCAAGGGTGCGCGGCCGTGTGCGGATCGGGGAGCACGATCGGCTCTCCGGCCAGCGCGGCCTGGAAGAGCGCCCCGGTCGCGCCCCAGCGCAGCTGTTCGCGCAGCCGGTCGTGCGGGCCCCAGACGAGCGGGGAGCGCACGGCGCTCGCGCCGCCGCGCTCCTCGGTGCCGGCGGCTCGCAGCAGCATCCGCTCGCAGTCGAGCTTCGCCTTGCCGTAGGGGCTCAGCGGGCTCTCGCTGGGTCCGCCCTCGGGTACGTCGGCGGCGCTCGGCTGCCCGTAGGCGTCCACGCTGCTGACGAAGACGAACGTGCCGCGCCGCCAGGAGTCCACCAGGACGCGCATGGCCGCGAGGTCCACCTCGGGGCGGGTGAAGGTGCAGGCGGCGTGGATGACGCTGTGCACGCCGGACGCCGCGGCGCGCAGGCTGTCGAGGTCCAACAGGTCGCCCTCGACGACCTCCACGCCGTCCCCGGCGACCCGGTGGGCCGACTCCGGGCGGGCCAGCGCGCGCACCGGGACTCCGCGCGCGGCCAGTTCACGCAGTACGGACGCGCCCACGCCGCCGGTGCCGCCGGTGACCAGGACGGTTCCCTCGCGGACGCCGGAGCGGCGCGGGGAGCGGGCCGAGGCGGCGGCCGAAGCCGCGCCGCGTTCGGCTTCGCGCTCGTCGAGCAGGGCGGCCAGCGCTCGCGGGGTGCGCTGCTCCATCACGTCGAGGCCGGTCATCGGCAGTCGCAGCGACTGGCGCAGCCGCTCGGCGAGTTGGACGGCCAGCAGGGAGTGTCCGCCGAGGACGAAGAAGTCGTCGTCCGGTCCTGGGCGCTGTCCCAGGACCGCGGCGAACGCCTCGCGGACGGCGGCGCCGCACGGGCCGTCGGCCGGTTCGGTGCCGGGAGCCCGGGCGGACGAGGCTTCAGCGGCGGGCGGGGCAGCGGCGGACGGGCCGCCGGCGGACGGGTCTGCCCCGGACGGCGCAGCTTCGGCCGGCGCGGGCAGGCCCGGCAGCCGGGAGCGGTCCGGGGCGCCGTCCGCCGTACGCGGCAGGGCGTCGAGGATCATGACCGCCGCCGGGACCAGCGGCGCGTCCAGGCGCGCCCGCACATGAGCGCGGAGCAGGGTCGAGGACGCGCCGCCGATGCGGCGTTGGACGGCGTATGCGAGGGGCGGCCGGCCGTCGAGTTCCACGACGGTGGCCTCGGCCACGTCGGGGTGCTCGCGCAGGCAGGTCTCCGCCGGGTGGGCCGCCGCCGGGCCGCTGGACGGCGCGGGCGCCGGGTCGAGGTCGGCCAGGCGGGCGCCGGGCAGTCGCGACAGGGGACGGCTCGGCTCGGCGGCCACGGTGGTCAGGAGCTCGGCGAAGAGGTCGAGCAGCCGCGCGCCGGTCCGCTCGTCGAGCAGGCCGCGGTCGTGCTGGAGCAGGCAGCGCGGAGTCCCGGTCTCCTCGACGGCGAAGGAGAGGCCGAACTTGGCGGTGCCCAGGTCCAGGTCGATCGCTTCGGCAGTGGTGCCGGGCAGCCGCAGGGCAGTCGGCTCGCGCAGTACGTCGGCGGTGATGTTGACCAGCGGGGCGCCGTCGCGGTCGCGGGCGTCCGCGCCGAGGCGTTCGACGATCAGGTCGAAGGGCACCTCCCGGTGGGACTGCGCAGGCCG
>NZ_JAYMZR010000113.1:6644-18905 GCF_035828615.1 Streptomyces sp. H27-D2
GGCTTCGCGCACCCGGCCGAGGAAGGTGTCGAAGCCGGGGTCGCCGGAGGCGTCCACGCGCAGCGGCAGGGTGTTGACGCAGAGCCCGACGAGGCCGCGCATCGCGGCGCCCTCGCGGTGGCTGCTCGCACAGCCGATGACCAGGTCTGTCTCTCCGGTGGCCCGGTGCAGCGCGGCGAACGCGGCGGCGAGGACGACGGTGAACAGGGTGGAGCGGTGCAGCTGTCCGGTCCGGCGCAGCCCTTCCAGTGTCTCGGGCGTGAGCGGGGCGGTGTGGATGACGCCGAGCCGCTCGCGCGCGACGCCGGCCGGGGGCCGGGGCAGGGCGAGCGGCCGTGCTCCGGTGAGCCGCTCGGTCCAGTAGCGCAGCCCGTCGGTGAACCGGTCGGCGTCGGCCGCCTCGGCGCGGGCGAAGTCGGCGTATTGCGGGGGCGCGGCGAGGGCGGCGGGGCGGCCGTCGCGGGCGCTCGCGTAGAGGGTGCCGAGTTCGCTCGCCACCGTCTCCAACGAGCCGCCGTCGATAGCGATGTGATGGAACGTCAATAGTACGGTGTGGTCCAGCGGCCCGTGCCTGAGGAGCAGGGCGCGCAGCACCGGACCGTCCGCGAGGTCGAACGGGCGGCGCGCCTCGGTGAGCAGCAGGTCCATGCCGTCGTCCGCGGTGTCCACCACGGGTACGGGCACCGGGGCGGGCGGGGCTACGTCCTGGTAGGGCCGGCCGGACTCCCCCTCGTGCTGCCGGTAGCGGGTGCGCAGCACCTCGTGACGGCGGACGAGTTCGGTCAGGGCCGTGCCGAGGGCCGCCGTGTCGAGCGGGCCGCGGACGCGGGTGGCGAACGGCACGCTGTACTGGGCGCCGCGCCGGCCGAGACTGTCCATCAGCCACATCCGGCGCTGCGCGTACGACAGGGGCGCGGGGCCGGCCGGAACCGGAACCGGCGGGCGGACGGCCGCCGCGCCGGCGCCCTTGCGGGAACGGGCGAGCCGCAGCAGCGCTTCCTGCCGCGAGGCGGCCGTGGGGCGGGGGTCAGATCCGGTGGCCATCGGTGTCCTCAAAGGGCGCGTTACAGGGCGCGTTGTAGGCGGAGGTACGGGGAGCGGGGGCGCCGGCGAAAGAGTCGCCGGGCCCAGGGCCCGCGGATTCGGCAGCTGCGGAGGCGGGGCCGACGGACACGAGGGCCGCCGATTCGAGATCCGCGAACTCGGCGTCCACAGAATCGCCGTCCGCGAACTCGACGTCCGCGAGATCGAGGTCTCCGTGCGCGTCGAGCAGGGCGCGTTCGATCAGCGCGGCGTGCCCGGCCACGGTCGGGGCGGCGAAGAAGTCGGTCAAGGACAGCTCCACGCCGAGGTCCTCGCGCAGGTCGTCCACCACGGCCAGGGCCAGCAGCGAGTGCCCGCCGAGCGCGAAGAAGTCGACGTCGGCCCGGGAGACCTCGTGGCCCAGCGAGCGGGTCCAGATGTCCGCGACGACACGCTCGATCGGAGGCAGCTCGACGGGCGCGGCGCCCACCGGGCCGGTGCCCCCGGTCGGGGCGGTCAGCGCGAGGCGGTCGACCTTGCCCGACGCGGTCATCGGCAGCCGCTCCACGACCGTCCACTCGTCCGGTACCAGGTGCGCGGGCAGCCGCTCGGCCAGCCGGGCGCGCAGCGCCTCGGCCTTGGGGGCCGGGCCCGGCGCGGGCACGATGAACGCGGCCAGCCGGGTGTCCTCGGGCGTCGGGCGGCGCACCGCCACGGCGGCGTCGTCCACCTCGGGCCAGCCGCGCAGGACATGCTCGATCTCGCCGGGTTCGATGCGGAAGCCCCGCACCTTCACCTGGTCGTCGGCTCGCGCGTGGAAGTCCAGCGTTCCGTCCGGCCGGGACGAGACGACGTCCCCGGTGCGGTAGAGGCGGCCGTGCGCGGGGTGTTCGACGAAGCGCTCCGCCGTCATCGCGGGCTGTCCGACGTAGCCGCGGGCGAGCCGCGGCCCGCCGATCCACAGCTCGCCGCGCTCGCCGGTCACGACGGGTTCGCGCCGCTCGTCGAGGACGTGGGCGGTGGTGCCCGCGATCGGGCGGCCGATGGGCGGCAGCGCGGACGCGCAGTCCTCGGCGCTCACCCGGTGGGCGGTGGCGAATGTCGTGGTCTCGGTCGGGCCGTAGCCGTTGACCAGTTCGAGCCACGGGAAGGCGTCCAGCACGGTGGCGGCGGGCTGCGCGGCCATCGCCTCGCCGCCGACGACGACGGTGCGCAGCACGCCGAACAGGCGCGAGCGGCGGGCGGCGAGTTGGTGGAACAGTGCGGTGGTGAAGAACGCGAGGGTCGCGCCGTGCCGTTCCACGTCGCGGGCGAGCTCTTCCAGCGAGGGCCGCTCGGCGGCGGAGACGACCACGGCCGCGCCGTTGGCGAGCGCGACCCAGACCTCGAAGGTGGAGGCGTCGAACGAGGTCGAGGAGTGGAAGAGCACCCGGTCGCGGGGGGTGACGGTGACGTAGTCCGGGTCGGTGACCAGGTCCGCGATCGCGCGGTGGGTCAGGGCCACGCCCTTGGGCCGGCCGGTCGAGCCCGAGGTGAACATCACGAAGGCCGTGCCGTGCGGGTCGTAGGCGGCCGGCTGCGGCACGTGCGTGTCGTCGCCCCGGTCCAGGCTGTCGCCCTGGTCGCCGCTGACCCCGCTGTCCGCGCTGAGGACGAGGAACCGTTCGGCCGCGATGCCCGCGGCTTCCAGGAGCGCCTTGTCGCCGAGGGTCAGGGTGACGGCGGCGTCCTCCAGCATCGCGGCGGTGCGCGGCCTCGGGTGCGCGGCGTCGAGCGGTACGCAGGTCGCACCCACCCGCCACACGGCGAGCTGGGTGACGACGGTGCGAGCGGAGCGCGCCGCGAGCAGGCCGACCGTGTCCCCCGCGCGCACACCGCTCTCATGGAGCCGGGCAGCCAACCTGCCTGCTGCTGAGTGCAGTTGGGCGTACGTCAGCGTGGTGTCGTCGTCGGAGACGGCGAGCGCCGTCGGGTGGCTCTGCGCGTGGCGGGCCACCCTGGCGGACAGGCCGCCGGAGTGCGCGGCCGGGTCGGCGGACTGGGGGACGGTGGGCACGGGTTCCTGTCTCCTGGGATCGGTGGCGGCGCGGGTGTCCGCGGCGACTCGGTGAGCCGCCGTGGGCGCGTAGTCCGTGGACGCGTAGTCCGTGGCGCGGGGCTCGGCGGCGGGCTGGGTGACCGCGAGGTGGGTGACAGCGAGGTGGGCGGCTGCCGGCCGGAGGGGGCCCGAGGCGCTGCCGGGAGCTGTGGCGGCCGTGGCTTTGGCCGCCGCGGTGGCTGCCATACCGGCGTCGGTCGTACCGGAGTCGGTCGTACCGGAGTCGGTCGTACCGGAGTCGGTCGTACCGGAGTCGGTCGTCCGGTGGAGCGGCGCGGAGCGGGGAGCGGATTCGGGGGACAAGGAGTCGACAGTGCTTGAGGGCATGTCAGGCCGCCGTTCCGGCTGCGGCGAGGCGGCGGTCCAGCAGCGCGGCCACACTGCGCAGGTCAGGCTGGCGCAGCACCTCGGGCGCGCGCAGCCGGACGCCGCAGGCGTCCTGGACGGCGCTCAGCAGCCGGGCGGCGGCGAGGGAGTTGCCGCCGACGTCCGCGAAGCGGTCGTCCAGACCGATCCCGGGGCCGGCCAGCAGGTCCCGGCAGAGCCGCAGGACCAGTCGCTCGCTCGCGCCGGCCGCCTCGTCGTCCTCGACGGCGGCGACGCCCTCGGCCCGTTCATCGGGCGCGGGCTGTTCCAGGGTGGCCAGCAGCGCGGCGCGGTCCACCTTGCCGTTGGTGTCGAGCGGGTAGCCGGTGACCATCCGCACGACGGCGGGCACGGCCTGCTCGGGGAGCCAGCCCCGTACGCCGTCCAGCAGTTCGGCCACGGTGGGCGGCGCGTCCGGGGCGGCCAGCACGAAGGCGGCGAGCTGGACGGCGCCCTGCGGGGTGCGCCGGGCGGCGACCACCGCGCGGCGCACGCGCGGGTCGTGCTCGAACGCGGCCTCGACCTCGGCGGGTTCGATGCGGACGCCGCTGACCTTGATCTGGTCGTCGAGCCGGCCGAGGAACTCCAGTTCCCCGTCGGCGCGCATCAGCACCCGGTCGCCGGTCCGGTACACCCGGTCCACGCCGGGCGCGTCGAGCCCCTCGGGCGGTGCGGTGAAGCGTCGCGCGGTCAGTTCCTCGTCCAGGTAGCCCAGGGCCAGCGACGCGCCGCCGATCCACAGCTCTCCTGCTTCGCCGCGGGCGACGATGCCGCCGTCCGCGTCGGTGACGCAGACCGTGCTGCCCGCGAGCGGGCGGCCGATCGGCGGGGCGTCGTCGGCCGGTGCGGGCAGCGTCGGCGGTCCGGCCTCGCCCTGGTCGGCGGCCGGGGTGGTCCGGTCGGGCCGGCCGTCGGTCGGGCTCATGGCGTACGCCGTCGCGATCACGGTGGCCTCGGCCGGGCCGTAGACGTTGTGGACGGTCGCGGTCACATCGGCGCCGGGACGGCGGCGCAGCCGGTCGCCGCCGACGCAGAGGTGACGCAGCGCGAGCCCCTTGGGCCAGGGCCGGTCCAGCAGCGGTTCGACCATCGGCGTGGAGGACACCCCCACGGTGATCCCGGCCTCCCGCCACCAGTCGGTGAGCGCGCCGGAGTCCCAGCGGACCGCGTCCGGAGCGACCCCGAGGGACGCGCCGCAGGTCAGGGCGGCCCACAGTTCCAGCAGATGCGGGTCGAAGGCGACGCCCACATGCAGGCTGTGCCGGTCGGCGGGGCCCAGCGCGGTACGGGCCTGGTGCCAGCGCAGCAGGACTCCGAGGGAGTGCTGCGCGACGGCGACGGCCTTGGGGGTGCCGGTGGAGCCCGAGGTGAGCACCGCGTAGAAGGCGCCGTCGGGGGCCCGCCGGGCGTCGGGGGCCGGGGGCAGGAAGGCGGCGACGGTACGGGGGGCGGCGTTCGCGCCGTCGGCGGGGACCGGGAGCGGCAGGTGCTCGGCCGCGCGGTGCGCGGCGGGCAGCAGGCCGGGGTCGCCGATGAGGCAGGTGACGCGCAGGCTGTCGGTGACCGTGGCGAGCCGCCGCTCCCCCGGGCGCGGCCCGAGCGGGAGGTAGACCGCGCCGAGCCGGGCCAGCGCGACCGCGACGGCGACCAGTGCGGCCGAGCGGTCCAAGCACACGCCGACGATGTCGCCGGGGCGTACCCGGTCGCCGAGCGCTCCCATGACGCCGCGCGCGGTGGTGTCCAACTCGGCGTACGTCCAGTGGTGTTCGCCGTCCCGTACCGCTGCCGCGCCCGGCGTGCGCCGCACCCAGCTGTCGTACCAGTCCAGGACGCTCTCGCCGTCGGCCGGAGGCGGCGGGACGGGGCCGCCGTGGGCGATGCTCAGCGGGGCCTCCGTCAGAGCAGTCGTCCGCGGCGGTGTGCTCGTCGGCGCGGGCCGGGTCAGGGGTGCTGGGGCGAGGTCGGTCATATCGACTCCGAGGGCGCGGCCGTCATGCCGGCGGCGGTCAGGGCACGGGCCTGGTCGGCCAGCACCGGGTTCTGGAACAGCACGCGCAGGGGAGGCCGGCCGCCGAAGCGGGGCTCCAGCCAGGCGGCGAGCTGGGCGGCGCGCAGCGAGTGCCCGCCGATCCGGAAGAAGTGCGAGGTGTCCGAGAAGGCGCTGTGTCCGAGCACCGCGCGCCAGCCCTCGGCGAGCAGCGTCACGGCGGGGTCGTCCGACTCCACCCGGAGCGCGTCGCCGCCGTCCGTGAGCCCGTCCCCGGCCGGCTGGACGGGTGCCAGCGCGGCGGCCGTACGGGCCAGCGCGGCCCGGTTCGGCTTGCCGCCGGGCAGCGTCGGCATGGCGTCCAGCCGCACCCAGCGGCCGGGCACCAGCGCGCCGGGCAGCCGCTGCGTCAGCTCGGCGTGCAGCATCCGCTGGTCCGGTTCGTCGGCGGACTCCAGGAAGCCGACCAGGCGGGGGCCGCCGGGGGCGTCGCGGTCCAGGACGACGGCGCAGGACCGGCCGCCGAGCACGGCGGAGGCACCGGCTTCGATCTCCTCCAGTTCGATGCGGAAGCCCCGCAGTTTGACCTGGTTGTCGCGGCGGCCGAGGAAGCGCAGCCGTCCGGCCAGGTCGCGGTAGCCGAGGTCGCCGGTGAGGTAGGCGCGTACGCCGCCGAGGTGATCGAGCGTCACGAAGCGGGCGGCGGTCGCCTCTTCGTTGCCGAGGTAGCCCTCGGCGAGGCCGGGGCCGCTGATGGCGAGTTCGCCGACGCCGCCCGCGGGCAGCGGGCGCAGGCCGGTGTCCAGGATGTGCACGTGCTCGCCGGGCAGTTCGGTGCCGAGCGGGACCTCCGCGCCCTCCGCCAGGTCCTCGCGGGTGATCTCGTGGACGGTGGAGCTGATCGCGGCTTCGGTGACGCCGTACACGTTGAGGACGATGGCGGCGGTCTCGTCCAGCAGTCCGCGCAGCGCGTCGGCGGGGATGCGCTCGCCGCCGAGCACGATCAGGCGCGGAGCCCAGCGGCCGTCGCGCAGCGCGGCGCGCAGCTCTTCGCGGGTGGCGAGGAAGTAGCTGGTGGGCAGGTTGGCGACGGTGACGCGGGACCGCGCCAGGACCTCGACGAGTTCCGATCCGGTCGGCACCTCGTTCTCCGGTACGACGAGGCAGGCTCCGGCGTGCAGCGAGGGCAGCACTTCTTCGAGCGACACGTCGAACGAGGGCTGGGCGAAGAGCAGCACCCGGTCGCCCGGGGTGAGGCCGAACCGTCCGGCCGCCTCCGTCATGTGGTGCGCCAGCGCGTCCCGGCCGACCGCGACGGGCTTGGGAACCCCGGTCGAACCGGAGGTGTGGATGACGTACGCGGCCGCGCCGACGGTCGGCGCCGGCCGGGCGGCGGGGAAGTCCGTGCCGTCGAGGACCGCGACCGGGGAGCCGTGCACGGGCAGCGAGGCCGCCGCGTCCGAGGTGGTCAGCACGAGCGCCGGGCCGAGTCGTTCCAGCAGCAGTTCCAGGCGCGCGGCGGGGTCGTTCGGGGACAGCGGGCAGTAGACCGCGCCGGTGCGCAGACAGGCGAGGAGGGCGGCGACGGAGTCGGCGCCGCGCGGCAGCACGGCCGCGACGGGCTGCCCGGCGGTGACGCCCGCGGCACGCAGCCGGGCGGCCAGGTCCGTCACCTGGGCGTCGAGGTCGCCGTAGGTCACCTGCCGTGCGCCGATGAGCAGGGCAGGCAGCGCGGGGTCGATGCGGGCGGCCGGGTCGAGCAGTCGCTCGGGCCGCGCGGAGGGCGCGGGGAGCGCCGGGGTGAGGCCGGCGTCCGGGGCGAGCGAGGCCAGCGGGGTTTCGGGCGCGTCGAGGTAGTCGCGCAGCAGGTCCAGGAAGCGCCCGGCGAGCAGCTCCGCTATGTCCGCGTCGAACAGGTCGGCGTCGTAGTCCCACACCAGCGTCATCCCGGCGGCGCCGTGCCGGGGACCGACGCCGCGCCGGTCGTCGGGCAGCAGGACGAGGTCGAGGTCGAAGCGGGTGGTCCCGGTGTTGAAGCCCTCGAAGAGGGACACCTCCAGGCCGGGGACCTCGATCTCGGGCAGCGCCGCGTCATGGGCGCTGAACATGACGTTGAACAGCGGGTTGTCGGCGCCCGAGGTGTGCAGGTCGAGCGCGCGGGTCAGCTCCTGCACCGGTACGTCCTGGTGCGGCAGCGCGCGGATCAGGGTGTCCGTGGTCTCGTCCATCGCCTCCGCGGCGGAGGCCTCGGGGTCGAGCCGCAGCCGGAGCGGGATGGTGTTGACGAACATCCCGACGGTCTCCTCGAAGCCCCGCGGCCGGTTGCCGACGGCGGTGCCGACGACCATCTCGGAGCGGCCGCTGTGCCGGCGCAGCAGCTCGGCGAAGAGGCCGAGCAGGACACTGAACGGCGTGTACCCCTGGGTCCTGGCGTGCGCGCGCAGCCGCTCGGCGAGGTCGGCGCCGACGGTCTGGCGCAGTTGGCCGCCGTGGTGCCGCCGCCGGGTGCCGGGACGGCCGAGGCCCGGCAGCGGCAGGTCGAAGGGGGCCGCGTCCAGTTCGTCCGCCCAGTACGCGAGGCTGCGGGCGTGCCGCTCCGCGCGGTCCTCGCCCGTGGTGGCGCGGGCGTGCGCCTCGTACGAGGGCGCGGCGGGGAGCTCCACCCGCTCGCCGCGCACCCGGGCGCGGTAGACGGTGAAGATGTCGCTCAGGATGATCGCGAACGAGTGGCCGTCGTGCACCAGGTGGTGTTCGACGTGCACCAGCCGGTGGTGGTCGTCCGCGAGCCGCGCCAGGGTCCAGCGCAGCAGCGGCGCCTGGTAGGTGTCGAGCGGCGTCTCGGCCTCGGTGCGCAGCAACTCGGCGAACGCGGCCTCGGGGTCGCTCTCCCCCGTCAGGTCGAGGGTGCGGTAGCGCGGGGCGCAGTCGGCGGCCACCCGCTGCCCGGGGACGGCGCCGGGGCAGGCGACGAGTTCGAGGCGCAGGCCCGGGTGGCGGGCGAGGGCCGCGGCGAGGCCGTCTTGCAGGGCCGCTTCGTCGAGCACGCCCCACAGGTCCAGCGAGGCGGTGAACTGGTAGGCGCGGCTTCCTGGCTGCACTTGTTCGTGCAGCCAGACGATCTCCTGCGAGGAGGAGAGGGCGAACATCGGCAATCCCAAGGATAGAAGGGGTGTCGTCGGGTCCTGGGCCGGTGTGCGCCGCCGCGCCACGGGTTGCGTGGTGCGGCGGTGCTTCGGCCCCGAGGAGAGGTCGCGGGCAGGGGGTGCCTGTCGCGGCCGGTCGGGGGCGTGCGAGGTGCGGGCGCCCGGAAGTGCGGCGTCCTTCGGGGTCGGGGAGAGCGGTGGTGGGGTGGGAGTACTGGTGAGGCGGGAGCGCTCAGAACTGCGGGACGGACGACGGCTCCAGCCGCCGCAGGTGGCCGCTCAACGCGCCGGTCAGCTCGCCGAAGGCGTCCGCCGCCCGGTCGTCGTCGAGGACCGCGCGGTCCCACACCATCCGTACGAGCAGCCCGTCCCCCTGCGAGACGGACACCGCGAACGGAGCGCGCACCGGCCGGCCGTTGACGTAGACCTCACGGCCGGTGACCCCGCCCAGGCGCAGCGGGCGGCGGTGCAGGTCTTCGACGGTCAGCAGCCCGTCGAGGCGGCCTGACCACGGCGCGCCGGCCTCTCGGGCGGCGTGCACCACCTCGTCGTACGGGGTGTCCGCGTGGTCCAGGTCGTCCCACCAGGCTGCCGACAGTTCGTACAGGCTCTCCGGACCAGCCTCGGCGGCGGTCCGGTTCGCGGCCCCCGCGGTGGCGGGGAAGACGACGGTGTTCAGGAAGCAGCCGAGGACGGGCTGCGCGGCGGCGGGCCGTCCGCCCCACGGGTAGCCGAGCGGCGAGACGCGGTCCTCCCCGTACAGCGCCCTGGCGGCGCTCGCGCAGGCGTCGAGCAGCGCGGGGAAGGGCACCGGCGGAGCGCCGTCCTCAGCGGCGGGCAGCCGCAGTTCGGCGCCGCCGGTCGGCAGCGCGCCGGCCTCCGGGGCCCGGGCCTCCGGTGCCTGAGCGCGGACCGGGCGCAGCCGCTCGCCCCAGTAGGCGAGGTCGCCCGGGGCGCTCGCACGCCCTTCCGCGTCGAGTTGGAGGAGTACGGCCTCGCGGTAGGCGACGACTTCCTGGGCGGCCCGTGCGGGCGCGACGTCCTCGGGGCCGGAGCCCGCCGAGTACGCGGCGCTCAACTCCTCCGTGACGCGGGACAGGGACTGTCCGTCGCACGCCGCGTGGTCCAGCGCGATGGTGAGGATCTCCTCGGCCACTTCCTCGCCGACGCCCTCGCCCGACGCGGCTTCCTCGGACGCGTCCGGCGCGGAAGCCAGGTAGATCCGCAGCGGCGAGCCCTGCGCACTCCAGCCGCGCAGGGTACGGCGCAGCGCTGCGGCGCTGTCCTCGCCGGGTGCAGTCTCGACGCGCTCCACCGGTACGTCGGCCTCGGTGAGGCGGTGTACGGGGGCGCCCCGTACGACCTCCGGGCGGGCGCGCAGCGCGGGGTGCAGGGTGGCGAGGTGGCCGGCGGCGCGGCGCATCCGGGCCAGGTCCACTGTGCCGCGCGGGAACGCGAAGAACAGCGGCACGATGTCCGGCCTGCCCTGCGGGTCGAGTGCGCGGACCAGCAGGAACCGCCGCTGAGCGCCGGTCACCGGAAGGAGCTCTCGGGGCCCGCCGGGGTCACGGGCGAGCCGTTGGTACCGGGCGAGGTACTGGCCCGTGATGCTGTGCTGCACGTCGTCCTCTCTTGTCGCGGCGCGTGGTTGTGGACGTGGCCGTGGTTGTGGCTGTGAGCCGTGGTCGTGACGGTGCTTGTGAAGGTGCTTGTGAAGGTGGTCCTGCCGGCGGGTCCGGCCATGGCCGTGCCCGCGTTCAGCGCCGTGCCCGCGACTGGTGACCAGCCGGGGCAAGCAGCCCGGCCGCCGGATAGCCGGGCGGGGCGCTCAGAGTGCCGAGGTCCGCTGCCCCGGCTCCTCGGCCGAGTCCACGGGGGAACCGGCCACGTCCGACGGGGAGTCGGCCGGATCCGCCGGAGAGTCGGGCGCATCCGGCGGGAAGTCCGGCGCGGCGGCGGGCAGGTCGCGCATCCGCCGCAGCGGCGAGAACAGCAGCGGCAGCGGGACGACGAGGAAGCCGATCGCGCACACCCACACGGCCGCACGCGGACCGGCCGCGCTCGCGACGGCCCCGCCCACCAGTGCGCCGAGCGGCATGGTGCCCCAGACCAGGAAGCGGGTGGTGGCGTTCATCCGGCCCAGCAGGCGCGGCGGGCAGAGCGTCTGGCGGAAGCTGACCTGGGCGACGTTGTAGACCACGGCGCCGAAGAACACGACCGCCGAGCCCAGTGCGAACCAGAAGGCCGCCGCGCCCTTGCCCGCCAGCGGCCACAGCAGCGCGAACGGGCCGGTGGCCAGGGACGACAGCCAGATGATCCGCGCCTGGCCGAGGCTACGGGCGAGCCGGCCGGCGCACAGCGCCCCGGCGAGACCGCCGATGGCCGCCGCCGAGAGCATCAGGCCGATCGCGCCGGGCGACAGGCCGAGCACCCGCACCAGGAAGACGGTCTGCACAGCCATCAGCAGCGCGGCGAAGAAGTTGCCGAGTCCGGTGGTGGCGACGATGACCCGCAACAGCGGCTGGCGCAGCACGAAGCCGAGCCCCTCGCCGATCTCCTTGCGCAGCGAGGACTCCGGTCCGGCGGCCTGCGGCGCGGGCTCGCGGTGCCGGATGGCGAGCAGGAACAGCGCCGAGACTGCGTAGCCGAGCGCGTCGGCCACGATGGCCAGGTGCGCGCCGATGAGTTGGACCAGACCGCCGCCCAGACCGGGGCCCACGACCTGAGCCGATGAGCGCACCGTTTCCAGAGCGCCGTTCCCCGAGACCAGTTGGTCCTTGGGCAGCAGTGCGGGCAGGTAGCTCTGGTGCGCGACGTCGAAGAAGACCGTGGCGACCCCGGTGAGGAGGGCGACGATGTAGAGCTGAGTCATCGTCAGCATGTCGGCCGCCGCTGCCGCCGGGATGCTGATCATCCCCAAGGCCCGTACGACGTCGGCGCGGATGAGCACCGGCAGCTTGCGCATCCGGTCGAGCCAGGCTCCGGCGGGCAGGCCGACGAGGAGGAACGCGGCGGTCTCGGCCGCGGTGAGCAGGGCGACTTGGAAGGCCGGCGCGTCGAGTTCGAGTACGGCCACCAGGGGCAGCGCGACCAGGGTCACCTGCGCGCCGATCTGGCCGGCGGCGGCGCCGGACAGCAGCAGCCGGAAGTCGCGGTTGGGCACGAGACCGCTGTGCGCGGCCTGTTGAGGGGGACTCATGAGCCAGACATTTGATGATGGACCGGTCGTCCGTCAAAACGTTGGGCGGGTTTCCGGACAGTTTCTTCTCTCATGTGGCCTCTCGGCCGCAAAATCTGAGCTAATCGGCACCACTGACAGGATGAATAACCGGAACGGGTGCAGGTGGCGGCACACGGGCGGCTCGGCTGCCCACTGGGGAGCCGGCCCGCCGGAGGGACGCCCGGTCCGGACCAAGAACGAATGTCCGAAAATCGAGTGTTCGGAGAGGGAAGAGAGGTTTGGGGCTGGCTGATCACGTCGAAGTGTGTAGATCCAGCGGAGAAGTGCGGCAGGTCTGATGGCGGGATCGTCGGCGGCGCTCTTGTGGCGCGCTCGCGCCGCCCCCTTCGAGCCGAGGAGCCGCCGCCCCCAACGGGTGGTGCGACGGCTCCTCGGCGACAGCGCGCTCGGCCGCCCCGGACGT
>NZ_JAYMZR010000114.1:0-18628 GCF_035828615.1 Streptomyces sp. H27-D2
TCGGCTGGTTTCGCATCCCCGAACTACCAAGAGGCCCTGCCTTCATGCGCACACCACCGGAAGATCACCCGGCCAGGAACCCTGTTCGACCCGCACGTTCCATCATCGGTTGAGATACGGCTTCTGAGCTCCGGAGGCATCGCCAACCACGGCGGCAACGGCGGCAACGGCGGCAACGGCGGCAACGGCGGCGCCAAGTCAGGCGCCAGCGCCGATGGCGCCTGCGGGATCGGCGGCGCCGGCGGCAACGCCACCGGGGGCCTCCTCTACCAAGGCGGCACCGGCGGGACCGGCGGAACCTTCGGCGCCGGCAGCCCCTGCGCGAACGGGGCCAACGGCACACCGTGACCTGCCACGACAGGTACCCCACGCCCATCCCGCCGCACCGGGTGCGGTCCCGGGGCGTGACGGCCGCACCCTGACCCCCTCGTCTCTGAGTGCCTGTGAACAAACCGATCCACAAGTGAGTGCCGAGCGGACGTCTTCGCCCATAACTGCCCATAGAGACAGGTCCTCTTGATAGCCCGGTGGTGACGAACCACTCCGAGCGCAAGAGGCCCTGCCATGCCATTGAACTCCGTCTGCGAGCCCGCTGTCACAGCGTTCCCCTCATCGGCCTGCACCTGCTTCGCCTGCCGATGGGGGCACGGGAGTGATCACCCGGCCCGTCCTCGCCGGTACACCTGCGGCACGACGGATGCGGAGTGGCAGGTCATCGAGTCGGTGATGCCCTGGCCGGCCTGGCTGGACGGCAATGGCGGGCGGCCGGAGGAGTACTGCCGCCGCCAGGTCGTCGACGCGATCTTCTACGTCGCCGACAACGGCTGCAAGTGGCGCAACCTCCCTGTGGACTTCCCGCCCTGGCGGACCGTGCACGCGATCTTCACCCGCTGGTACCAGGACGGTGACGTCGACGCGGTCCACAACGACCTGCGTGACCTGGTGAGACAGGCGGAAGGGCGGGAGACGGACCCGACCGCGGCGATCATCGACTCCCAATCCGTGCGGGCCGCGGAAACCGTCGGCGCCGACAGCCGCGGATACGACGCGGGGAAGAAAGTGGCAGGCCGGAAGCGCCACGTGATCACAGACTGCCTCGGCCTGCTCCTGGTCGTCATGGTCACCACCGCGAGTGTGCAGGACCGCGACGGCGCCAAACCCGCCCTGTCCCACCTGCGCGAACTCTTCGAGTCGATCACTCTGGTCTGGGCTGACGGCGGGTACGCGGGCAAGCTCGTGACCTGGGCAAAGGAGAAACTCTGGCTCACTCTGGAGATCGTCAAGCGCAGTGACCTGCCCGGCTTCGTGATCCTGCCCCGCAGATGGGTCGTGGAGCGAACTCTGTCGTGGATCTCCCAACGACGGCGTTGCGTACGCGATTACGAACGCTTACCCCAGCACCACGAAGCCATGGTCAAGTGGTCGATGATCATGCTCATGGCGCGCCGGCCCGCCCGAATCGATCACGTTCGGTAATCAGAATGATCAGTTTGTTCACAGGCACTGAGGAGCGAGCGCGGGTGGACCTACGACGAGCTCGCCCACCACAGTGGCCTGTCCAGACGCACCCTCATCGAAATCGAGCAGGGCCGCACCATCGGCTCCCTCAAGAGCTGGCACGCCTTGGCCCACGCCCTGAACGTCTCCGGCGACTACCTCTTCGCCGCCCTCTGCGACGGACACACCCCACCCGCCGAAACAGCCGAGTAGGAACCGCTCCACCGCACTCGCCAGATCACCCGATCCGGTCACCGTGCCCGCACGTGCGCGCGACCACTCGCCCACGTGTTTGAGTGAACTCAGCCATACGCGGGACAAACTCGGCCCGGCCCCGCACCTGCGGCGCGTCGTCTGTCACCTTCACAGCCATGTGCTCCACCACCGCCTCACCCGGCCACCACCCGCCCGCCGCCCATGGCAGCCCCCGCCGCCCGCGCGCCCTGCGGATCGCCCCGGACAGCCCCAGCCGCCTCCTGCGAACCGCCCAAAGCGCCCGCTGCCTCCACTGCGGCAACCCCCTCCACTGGTACACCCGCACCACCCAGCAGCCCATCGCCCTGCACCCCCAAGAACTGAACACGGCTGCCGTGCCCCATCCCTATCGCTGGCACGTCGACGGCGGCATCGCCCACCCCGCCCACGACGGCAGCGCCTGGTGCCGCATCACCCACCGCACCCTGTGCCCCGCCGCCCAGAGCCCAACGCCACTCACCCCGCCCCTGGTAGAGCTGCGCCGCAGCCTCGCCCTGCGCACCCGCCGTCTGACCGACACCGGCGCCTTTGCCTCACCCCTGCTGTCTGCTCCACCGTCGGCGAAGGCCGAAACCTGTCGACCGGTCCGGCCCATCGTTCAGATGCTCTGCAGCCGGTATCTCGCTGCCAGACCTCTCGATGCCATCCAGTGCATCGCCCAGACCCGCCGACGACGTCGCTGCCCCCAACCCGTCCTGACCGCCGACGCGTCAGCGGGAGAGTGGCGGCTTCTGCCCGCCGGGTCCCGGCAGCACGCCACGCCTGCTTCCGGCATGGCCGTCTACGACCTCGCTCACCTGCCCTACACCGAGCAATTGCGCTGGCGTACCCAGTACTGCCCCGCGCACGCGGGCGCACCCGATGCCGCCCACCTCGCCCTGGCCGAGTGGGAGGTCTTCGACTTGCGCCTGCACCACGAGCACGCCCACAGCCGCCTGCCCGCTGTCGTGCGCCACCGCAGGACCAAGACGTCCTGAGCGCAGTTCCGCACCGGCGCCTGAACGGACCTCCCCTTCAGCGCCGCGACTGCCTACCAATCCGCCCACCACCCCACGGAGTATCCGGGTGCACAGCCCCACCGACGAACAGACCGCAGCTGTCGACGCATTCAAAGCCGGCGAGCACCTGGCCCTGCAAGCCGGAGCGGGCACCGGCAAGACCAGCACCCTGGTCCTGCTCGCCTCCACCACGCCGCGCCATGGCCGCTACATCGCCTTCAACAAGCCGATCGCGCTGGACGCCGCCAAGCGCTTCCCGCCCACCGTGGCGTGCACGACCGCCCACGCCCTCGCGTACGCGACTACCGGTCACCTCTACGCCCGCCGCCTGGGCGGCCCCCGCCAAGCCGGCTGGAAGACCGGCCTGGCCCTGGGCATCACCAAAAGCATGCGCATCGCCGAGCGCGACGTCTCCCACAAAGCCCTCTCCCACACCGTGCTGCATACGGTCCGCCGCTACTGCCACTCCGCCGACCGCACCATCACCCGCCACCACGTCCCGCCCCTGCGCGGCCTCGAAGACCCAGAACTTCACACCCAACTCGTCGAAGCCGTACTGCCCTTCGCCCGCAAGGCCTGGGCCGACCTGCAGCACCCCGACGACGGCATCGTGCGCTTCGAACACGACCACTACCTGAAAATCTGGGCCCTGACAGACCCGAAGATCGACGCCGACTTCCTCCTCCTCGACGAAGCCCAGGACACCAACCCCGTCCTCGAGCAGGTCTTCACCGCCCAGCGCACCCACGCCCAGCTGGTGATGGTCGGCGACTCCGCCCAGGCCATCTACGGATGGCGCGGCGCGCGCGACATCATGACCGGCTTCAACGGCACCGCCCTGTCCCTCTCGCAGTCCTTCCGCTTCGGCCCACGCCTGGCCACCGAGGCCAACCGGTGGCTGTCCATCTCCGGCGCTCCCATCCGCCTGGCCGGCACCACGACAATCCCAACTGAACTCGCCCCCGTTGCCCGCCCCGATGCGGTGCTGTGCCGCACCAACGTCGGAGCCATGACTGAAGTCATGACTCACATCGAGGCTGGCCTGCGCGTCGCCCTGGCCGGGGGAGGGGACAGTCTGCGTGCCCTGGCCACCGCCGCCCGAGACCTCAAGGACGGGCGTCGCACCTGGCATCCCGAACTGCTGCTTTTCGCCTCCTGGGGCGAACTGCAGGAATACGCCGAGCACGACCCCGCAGGCGGAGACCTACGCCCGTTCGTCGACCTGATCGACCAGCAGGGCGCGGAAGCCGTCCTGGCCGCGGTCGACCAGCTTGCCCCCGAATCCCAAGCGGAGGTGACCGTTTCGACGGCACACCGGGCCAAGGGCCGCGAGTGGGCGAACGTACGGATTGCCTCCGACTTCAAGCCGCCCAAGGACACCGACCAGCAGGATGCGAACGGAGTCCCGGTGCCCGGCCCCATCGACGACGCCGAAGCACGCCTCGCATACGTGGCCGTCACCCGCACCCGCACTCGGCTCGACCTCGGAGGCCTGTCCTGGATTCATGGCCACCCAGATGGAAGTCCCGGTAGATAGAACTCTGTACCTGGCCGATTGTCTTCCCCGGCCCAGGTTCCGCCCGCTGGGAGACAGCCCAGGCTACGGAGGGGCGCCCCGCAGGACACTCCCCCGCTGCTTTGCGACAACTGCAAGTGCCAGGCCGTGTCCTCCGCACGACAGGACCAGGCCGTGCTCGAGCAGAAGGCTGGCGGTTGGCTCTTGCGCCTGCGCCCCTGACTGCGGCGAGCCTCCGCCGACGGTGCGGGCCAAGCCCAGGGTGACCCTGGGCAAGCCCAGTGTTGCTGTGATCACCGCAGGAGACATCTGCCCGCACCCGAAGGTATCGGGGTTGCCGACCGCCCCGAGCGGCGGCTTGCCCGAGCTCCCCGTTGACACGCGCTGAGGTGATGACCGCCCTGCCGGATGTCCCGGCCGAGCCCGCGTGAGGGACGCCCGGTGAAGTCCTTCAAGGCGGGGGAGACGGTCACTTGGCGCGGCCATGAGCAACTGCCTGAAGGGTTCTCCACCGTCGACGGTCACTCCCGGTGATCGCTGTACGGGAGTTGCACCAGAACCGGAAGTCCTGAACAAAGCCGGCAAGTCAGACGTCGGCAGTTGGCCCGAGAGTGTCCAACCAGACGTCGAAGATGAAACGTGTGTCGTTGGGGCCGCCCTCCAACCACCACGTGCTCACAGTGGCGATGCCGTCAGTGACCTCTTCGATCGTGCACTGGATGCTGGTCGGGGATGGGTAGACCGAGGTCGACAGCAGGTCTCCGCCGAAGTAGGCCGTCTTGCCGACCAGTTGGTGAGGGCGGTCGTAAGCGTCGGCAAACTCCACCAGGACCAGACCCGGTTGCGGATCGTCGGTGAGCCAGCAGACAGCGGTAGCGGGCAGCTCGCAACCATCACCCTTGTCCAGACTTGGCCCCATGGCCGCATATTACCAATCGGGTGTCGCATAGGACTGCAGCACGACATCCCGCTCTGGTCGCGTCGGTCTTCGTCACCGCGAAGCAGTATGTGCTCACGGTCCTTGAGGGGCCCCGAAGTTTCCGGACATGGACCCAATAGGGTTGTCCTGTCAAGGAAATGAGGAAGCGCGAAGTGGCACCGCCCAGCAAGTACACCCCGGAGTTCCGCGAGGAATCGGTGCAGTTTGCACTCCGGTCCAGTAAGACCGTCTCCGAGACGGCCCGAGAACTTGAACTGAACCCGGAGACACTCCGGGGCTGGGTGAAGAAGTATCAGAAACAGCATGAGCCGCCCGCCGGCGCTGAGCTGACGGTCAGCGAACGCATCCGATTGAAAGAACTCGAACGCCGCATCCGCGAAGTCGAGATGGAGAACGCCTTCCTGAAAAAATGGGCTCTCCTGTCGGATCCGTGGGTCAGGTTGTTGCGAGTTGACGGCCTGGTAGCTCGGGGCGGTGGCCGCCGAGGCTGAGCATGGCCAGGGCGATGAGGGCATCGGGGCTCTTGAAGCCGAAGGCGATGCGGGTGATCAGCCGGATCTTGGTGTTCGTCGACTCGATCAGCCCGTTGCTCAGGTTGTGCTCGGCCGCGGCGATGATGGCGTCCCAGTGCCGCACGATGGAGCGTTGCAGAGCGACGAAGGCGGGGATACGGCAACGCCGGGCCCAGATCACCCAGTCCCGCAGTGTCTCTGCGGTGTCGTGGCCCTGTTTGAGGGCCATCCGCAGGCCCTCCTTGAGCAGGTAGGCGCGGTGCAGCAGCGGATGCGCCATGGCGATGAAGGCCAGCTGGGCCTGCTGGACGACGGTCAGATCCTCGGGGTTCTTCCGCAGCGCGAACCGGGCCCGTTTCAGGGACTTCGAGCCTTTGGTGGTCCTGCCTCTGCCGCCGCGCTCGGCGTCCCACACGTCCCGGCGGACCACGTCCAGCGCGTCGGTAGCCCATTTGACGACGTGGAAGGGGTCCATGCACCGCACCGCGTTCGGGCATCGTGCGGCGACCACGCTGTCGATCCACTCGGCGCCGTCGGCCGACACATGCGTGATCTTCGCGGCACGGTCGTCACCGAGGGCGTCGAAGAAGGTGTGCAGGGTGTCCTTGTCGCGTCCGGCCGCCGCCCATACAAGCCGGCCACTGTCGTGATCGACCACGACAGTGAGGTACTTGTGCCGCTTCTTGTAGCTGATCTCGTCGATGCCGATCCGGCGGAGCCCGGCGAACAGGTCGACTCCGGATTCGACATCGGCCCACACCCGCTCACAGATGTTCCCCACGGTGCGCCAGCCGCAGCGCATCAGTTGCGTGACGGCGCTCTTCGAGCAGGCGGTGGCCAGCCAGGCCACCGTCTCGTCGAAGGCGTTCGTGTGTCCGGCGCCGTGCCGGGCCCAGGGCACCGCGGCCACGGTCACACCGTGTCCGGGGCACGTCACCCGCGGGGCATCGGCCTCGATCACAGCCTTGAGGGTGCCGATATCCAGGGCCCGCCAGCGGCGGCGGCCCTCACCGGCGTCGTACTTCGCACACCGTCGGTCACAGATCCCGCACCGCTGCCGACGCCCCCTCGACGGACGGGCGCAGATCACGATCACCACGTCCCCCTCGCCCCCGTCGCCGGACTCACCCTCCTCCACCGCGACCCGCTCGATCACCGTGTTTTCGACACCGAGCAGCCGGGTCCATATCCTTGTGTTTCGCACGCCGTATCCAGGTTCACTCGTTTCGTACTTTCAGCAGTCGAAACGTACCCGGGTACGGCGTGTTCTACGTATCAGACCAGGTCAGTGACCCACGGAAGCGACGGGAGAGCCCTTTTTCCGGGTCGCCTTCTCCTGTTCCAGGGCCGCTTCCTCGAGAGCGGCCATGACCTCGTCGTCCAGACGCATACCGGCCGTGTCCTGGTGGGCCCGCGCGGTGGTGGAGTCCACGCTGACCAGGGACAGGTCGGTTTCACCGCGTCGCGCGGCCTCGGCGATCATGCCTTCCAGCAGGGCCTGGAAGACGCCCGCGTCCCGCCACCGGACGAACCGCTGGTAGACGGTCTGCCAGGCACCGAACCGCCCAGGCATCTCACGCCACTGACTGCCGGTCCGGAACCGCCAGATCACCCCCTCGAACTGCTCACGCGGCCGCTCGGGGTACGGGCCGAACCTGCCGATCGGCAGGTCGGGCTCGATGAACTTCCACTCCTGGTCGGTCAGTTGCGCACGCGTCATACGAACGTCCTACCGGATCGCCAGCCCACACGGGGCCAAAACCCGACTTTGATCACAATCGAGAACAGGCCCTAGTGGGCAGGGTCACGCCGAGTCGGGGGAGAGGCGTTTGCCGTGCGCGCGCAGATACCGCGCCTCGGCAAGCATTACGGGGTCGAACATGCTGTTCGTGGGCGAGTGGGTTGCCAGACGGTGGTGGGCGCGGGCAGCGGCCAGGAGCGAGCGTGCCCAGGCAGGGACAGCGTGCAGAGAGCAGCGCTGATGGCCCGGCCCGTGGAGCTTGATGACGCCGACGTCGCCGGTGATGTCGATGTCGCGTGTGAAGCGCAGGCTGCCCAGGCGAGCCTGAGTGAAGGCCAGCACGCTCAGCGCTCCGGCGATGAGGGGGTGGGCCAGATCGGCCAGAGCGGCGGCATCCTCGGGGTTGATCTCGAGAGCAGAGGCGGCTTGGGACAGATGCACCGTGGCCATCGCGCCTACGCAAGGACGAGCCTGCTGCCCTGGCCTCATCAACGCTGGCCGGGTACCCCCCAGCTGTTGTTGGGCGGGGGGTGACGGTGCCGGAACTGCCGCTTTGGTCATTGATGGGGGAGTGGGGGCGAAGGACGGTCGTGCGGGGATCGGTCCCGGCTCGCGGAGGAGAGCCTCGAACTGATCTCCGCCGCTGAGACGGCGCTCCACCCGGGCCAGTGCTGGTGGCAGCTTGCGCGCATCCCTCTGCCACAGCAGCGTCAGCTGCACCCCTGTCGCCGCGCGCCAGGCGAGGAGCTGGTCGATCCGCCGGAGGATCAGCAGATGGGCACGCGGGACTACCGCGTGCCGCACCCCAGTCGCCTGCGTCCACGCGGCTGCGGCCAGCCACGCCGCCTCCACCGAGTCCAGCCACACATCGGGGGAGCTGGGGCCGGGGGCCAGCCGTTTACCCAGGGCGTACAGCACGTCGTGCGCCAACGCAGCCTGACTACCGTTGGCCGGTGTCGGATGCACCGTGATACGGCCCTGCTCAGGGCAGTGCGCCTCGAGTGCCGCCCGCGTGTAGAACAGGTCGTCCTGGTCGTCCACCGCCACGGTCACATCGCCATAGCCTGCTACCACCATCCTGCCCTCGCCCCTGCCGTGCGCCTGGGTGCTGCGGGCCGGGCGCTGTGTCCTGCATGGTTGTCGGCGCCGGTCCGCCAGCTGTGGCGGACCGCGCGCACGGCTGCCGCTGTCACATGCCGCCCAGCTTGCTGTAGACCCAGTTGACGAGATCCTGGTTGACCTCGGTCAGTCCTTTCTGCTGCATGCCGTTGAGCATGTGTTTGGTGATGTTGGTCCAGTTGCGGAAGTTGCCGTGTGCCGCATCCCGGTCGATGGTGCGGATCATCTGCGGGTCAACGCCGGCCCACAGGGAGTGGAACGCCGGCAGCGTGGCGACGACCTCGTCTTCGGGCATGCGCCTGAACTGCTGCCAGATGAAGATCCGTGACGCCAGCATCGGTTCGCGCTTGAGGACCTTGTAGCAGTTGTCCCCGCCGGCGAAGATCACCGCCATGTCGGTGTGCCGGTCGTCCCACAGGTGGCGCCAGTACTCGAACGAACTGCGGCCCATCCACTGGGCCTCGTCGCAGACCAGCACCCGGAACGTCTGCGACAGAGTCTCTTTCAGGAGGGTATCGAATTCGATCGGCCGGGTCGGCGGCTCCCCGGGCAGCCCCAGGGCATGGAACAGTCCGTGGCGGATGTCGCGAGGCGTCGGCCCGGAGCGCAGCTCCAGGCGGTAGGTGACGTCGGGAGCGACCTTGCGCAGCGCGGAGTTCACCGACATCGTCTTGCCGAAACCGGCCGCCCCGTAGGCCACCATCATGGCTTTGGCCTCGATCGTCGCCTCGATGTTGTCCAGGGTGGCCATGAGCGCGTCGGTGGCCACCAGGTGCGCATTGAGGTGGTGGAAATGGTCGTCGTCCGCCGGGGGGAGCCTGCCGTAGTCCATGTCGCCGCTCACGCGTTCTCCTCGGGAGTGTTCTCCGCTGTCTCGTCCGCGTCCGCCGGGACCGGGCGTGCCCAGCCGTCCGGGACAGCCTGGTGCGGGATGTAATCGGGATTGGCCCGCCGCAGGTCCGGGGCGGCCGATACGGAGAGCTCTGCCTCGGCTTCCGTCGCGGTCAGCGCGCCCAGGCGCTGAGGCGGGACGGGTGTCGTAACGGCCTTGAAGCGCTCGCGGCGCAGCCGTTCGGCCGCCTTCATGTCCGCACGAAGCCGCCGCGCCTTGGCGGTACGGGCTTTGCGTACGTCGCGGATCTGGTCCTCGCTGGCAGCCTCGGCCAAGCCCGCGCTGCCCAGATGCGCGCCGTGGAGGTCGAAGACCTCGATGGTCGCATCGTGGTGGGGAAGGTGACGCATCACGACACGTACGCCGCTCCGGCCCACCATCCAGGGAGCGATGTAGTGGCGGTTGCGCCACTGCACTCCCTGCGTGGTGATGGTGCGCGTGCGTCCGTCATCCTCGAGCCCGAAACGGGCCAGCTGTTCGGCGGGAACGTCGTACAGCGGAGTGGGGTCGCACTGCCATGCCTCGATCGGAGTGCGGCCGCCCAGCTTCCGGGGCTGGTGCTCGGTGTTCCACCAGTGCACCCACTTCAGCAGCAGTTCCACGAACGCCTCGAAGGTGAGCGCGGGCTCGTCCGGGTCCACAGTGTGGCCGTTGAGCAGCGTCTGCCGGTGGACGTAGCGCGGCATGGAGACGAACAGCATGTCCTCGACCGCACCGTTGAGCGCCTCGATGGTGCCCTTCAGATGAGGGTTGTAGGGCGGGAGATCGACGACGGGCACGGCGAAGGCGCCCAGGGCCGAGGTCACCGCGGGACACAAGAATTCTTTGCCGCGGTCCACGCGGACCAGGCCTGGCAGTCCGCCGGCCGGGCCGAAGGGTTCGGCACGGTCCAAGGCCATCCGCAGGGCCGCCAGGACCGCGTCTCTGCTGGGTGCGTGGGGCGTGACGGCCACGCCCACGGTGACCTTGGTGGCACAGTCGATGAACCAGGTCACCCAGGGCTGCACGAGTTGGTCCTCGAGCAACACGTGCACGGGCACGCACTTGTGGTCGCCTTCCCATGCGGCGTTGCGGTGCGTGGCCGGGCGCTTGCCGAACACATCGAACGCCCGCCGGGCGGCCTCTCCTTTGGCGAGCCCGGCCCGGTCCCCAGGCGTCAGGTCGCGTCGCAGCGCCCGGTGGATCGTCGAGAGCGAGGGTGCTGCAGGCAGCCGGGGGTCAGCCAGGGCCCGCTGCTGCAGCTCGCGGTGCACGGCGGAGGCGTTGCCTCCCCACAGCACCAACAACCGCCGGACCTCCGAGGAGACGGTGAACCGTGATCGGGATGCCACGTCGATGTGACCGGTGCCACGCGCCTTGGTGACCCACCGCCACACTGCGCGCTCCGAGCGGCCCGCAGCCGTGGCGACCAGACGCACGTGCGCGCTGGTCAGCTCGCCGTGCTGGTCCAGCGTCATCAACCGCGGCACCGCGGCCAGCCGTACCGAGCGGGCGGTGAAAACCGGTTGGCCGGCGCTCTGCGTGCCGGCAGGGGAGTCACTCATACGGTCTGCTCCTTACCTGGATACGAATCGTCGAAATGGTCCGAAGTGCCGCGTGTTCCCATGGTGTTGGCGGCGTCGGAGGGCGGTCGGCGCAGGTGAACTGTGGTCGTCGCCCGGGGCCTTGACGCGGCGTCATGCCCGGGACGCTGGCAGGGCGGAGTCTTAAGCCCGCTCCCGTGGCCCCTCCGCGCTGCCTGCTCGGGGACGCGAGCACCAGGGACTTCACCCTGGAGCGGGGCGCTCCCCGGATGACCCGGCAGCCCGGTGGGGCACTCTCGCGCCGGTACATCGGGGAGCGCCGTGGCCCGAGCCGGCCGCTCTACGCAGCCGCAGTGACTCCGTCAGCCCTGGACGCAGGCGTCAGGCGCGCCCCTGACACAACGGGAAGCAAGCACGGTCCGGACGTCACCAAAGGGAGAACCGCCGACGTCCGGAGGAGTCGTCCTCGAGACCCAGAAGATGGGGTCCTTGATGACTGTTGGCCGGCCCGGCCCTGTTCAGGTGGGTTCCAGCAGCTGCCGGATCCCGTCGCGGACGATCGAGTCGCGTTGTTGCGGCGTGAGCCAGGCAGCCGTGGAGCCCTGGTCGGTCTTCTCGACGAACAGCACGTCGTCGACCGCCTCGGCCACTGGGTACAGGTGGCTGATGACGACGACTGTCTTGTCCCTGGTCACACTGCTGCCCAGGACGGCAAGGGTGGCGTCCAGGCGGTCGGAGTCCAGCGAGCCGAACCCTTCGTCCAGAAACAGGCTCTCCACCTTGCTGTTGTTGCTGCGGCTGTGGAGTTCGACGAGCGCCAGTGCCAGCGCGAGGGAGGTCTGGAAGGTCTCCCCGCCGGAGAGAGTCTTCGGATCACGTGTGAGGTTCGTGGCGAGGTCCATGATCTGGAAGTTCTCAGCGAACGCGTAGTTGCCCGCGGAGATTTGCTGGAGGATCCTGCTGCCGTGACTGAGCAGCGAACGGGTGCGCCGGTCGGTGAGATAGGTCAGGAACCTCGCGTCGGTGAGCTGATCGCTCAGGCTCCTCCACTTCGCGGCCTGCTCATTTCCCGCTTCGAGGGCAGCCTTCAGCGCGTCGGCGTAGGGGATTTGAGACTGCGCGATACGCAGATCGGTCTTGGTCTTGTCGTGCGCGGCTTCCGCTTGGCTTGTCTTGCGGCTGAGCGGGTCGAGAACACCGGGGGCGAGCAGATTGCTCTTCGGCGGCACCGGAAAACCAGGACTGTCGTCGATTGCGTCGGCGTCGGCTCCGGCTTGGCGGGTGAGCTCCTCCTCGAATGTGCTGATTTCCTCCGCGGCCTGCTGTGCGCTCTGCCCGAGTGCACCGGCCAGCCGTTGATCCAGCGAGGCGAGGGCCAGACCGTAGGCGTCGACGGCGGCCAGGTCGGCTCCGTCCGGGGCGGGCGGCAGCTCCGTTGAGGTCTCCCCACCGAGAAGACTTGCGGCATCGGCGGCCGCGTCTGCCCAGCGCTCCAGTTGCTTGATGAGACGGCCTGCAGGGGCCTCTACTTGGCGCCGACGGCGTGCGTCCAGAGCCTGCTGGCTCTCGGTGTGCAGGGTGAGGGACTGCCGGATTTGGTCGCGGTCCTGGGTCGTCTGCTCGAGCCGGACCAGTCGCTGGCCGGCTGCTTCCTGTGCGGAGTCGATGTCCTGCGGCAAGGGGAGTTCCTGCTCGGAGGGCTGGGCGGGGCGGATGGAGGCCGGGAGTCCGGCGACCTCCGCCAGCAGGGTCTGCAGCTCGGTGTCGTACTGCAACTGGGTCTTGTCCAGCCGTTTGCGTTCCCGTTGCAAACGGCTGCGCTGGCGCTTGAGGTCGGCCCCCGATGCCTCGTTCTCAGCTTGCGCCGCCGCCAGTTCTTCCCGGGCGCGGGTGTGGGCCGCGAGGGCTTCGCCTTCCGCGTCACGCAGCGGCTGGACGAGTGCCTTGACCGCACGGGTGATCTGCGCCCGGCCGGTTGGTTCGCCCTCAGCAAGGGCACGCGCCTGTGCGGTCGCCTGCCCGGTCAGGGCATCCAGGGCGGCGGCCGTCGCAGGAGCGCAGGCCGGCCGGGCCGCGTCTACCAGCTCCTGCACCTGGAGCAGTGCCGCGGCTGTGCCCTCGCCTGCGGCCAGGTGCGCGCGTCGGTGCTTTTCGGCCGTCCGCTCGGACCCTTTCAGCTGCGCGGCTGCTTCCGCTTTGGCCTCCACCGCCTTGCCGACGGCCCTCGTACGCTTGGTGACCTCACGCCGGGCCTGGCCGAGCGCCTTGCTGTCCAGCGGTGACGGGGGAGTGAAGTCGCCCGGGACAGGCCGGGTACAGACCGTGCAGGCGTCCCCTGGCGCCAGATGGGAACCTGCCGCGTGGGCCGCGTCACCGTGCTGCAGCGCAGCGAGAGTGTTCTCGGCTTCTTCCACGGCGCCGCGCAGCGCATCCAGGTTGTCCTCCAGGCCGGCGCCGGTGCCGCGCTGCTCCTGAACGGTCTCAAGCGCCGTGCGCTGCGACTGCAGATGCGCGGCCGCGGCGGTGGCTTCCTGCAGCGCCGCCCGGACGGCCTCCTGGATCTGATCGGTGAGCGTGCGCGCCTCGGTCACGGTGTGCTCGGCCCGCTCGGCCGCCTTGACGAGAGCCGCCCGGCCCTGCTCGCGCTCCGTCAGCTCCTGCCGTGCCTGCAGGTGTTGCTGCTCTTGCTCGTTGTGCTGCTCCTGTTCCTGCTTCAGCTGCTGTGTCATGGCGTCCAGGCCACTTGCACGGTCCGGCAGGCGGGAGAGGACGGTGAACGCGCTGGAGAGGGATCGGGAGGTGTCACCGGCCTGCGCGGCCACGTCCAGTGCCGCCTGCGCCGCTTCCAGTTTCAGGCTCAGGCCGCGTCCGGTCGCCTCCTGGGCTGCTGCTTCGGCATCGAGTTTTTTCTTCGTGCGGGCCAGCGCGGCCATCGTGATCCGCGCATCTGCAACAGCGCGCTCACGCAGCAGCCGTGACGCCTTGTTCACAGCGGCCTTGCGGTGCTTGTGCTCGATGGCCCGGCTCTGGGCCGCGCGCAGGATGTCCAGCCGTTCGCGCCGGCGGGCCGCGATGGTGCGGGAGCGCTCCATGTCCGCTGCCGCCTGGGATGCGGCAGCAGCGGGATCGTCCAGGAGACGGTTACGGGCCCGGGTGGCAGCGGTGATCTGCGTGTTCAGGTGTTCCAGCCGTGTGCCGGCCAACTTGCGTACGCGCTGGAGTTCGTTGATGCCGAAGATGTGCCGCAGGATGTCGGCACGGATGGCGCTCGGGGCCTTGAGGAGGGTGTCGAACTTTCCCTGGCGCAGCAGAACCGTGCTGACAAAGCCGTCCCAGTCCAGCCCGATGATCTGGGTGACTGCCTTCGTTACCGCGTCCTTGTTGTCGACCCGCAGGTCGGCGGCGTCTTTTGCCAGGGGCTCGAGCACGGCCTTCGGTCGTGTCTTGCTGTCCGCATACAGGGTGCGGCGCACACTCCACGCGCGGCCGTTCGCCGAGAACTCGAACGTCACGTGCATGCTGGGGCAGCCCTTGCTGATCAGCTCGCGAACGTCCTTGCCGTTCTTCGACCACGAGCATTCCCCGTACAGGGCGAAGATGATCGCTTCGAGGAGGGAGGTCTTCCCCACACCGGTGGGGCCCAGGATGGCGAACAGGCGCTTGCCGGTGAAGTCGATGGTGCAGGTGCCGGGGTAACTGCGCACCCCGGTGAGGGTGAGTCGCAAAGGCTTCACGGTGCCTCCGTCCAGGTGTCGTCCAGCGCGGTGCGCAGCAGTTCCTCGGCGGGGACCGGCGGCGGCGTCTCGTCGTCGAGTTCGTTGAGCAGGTGGATGAAGGCGGTGACGGTGGACTCCGCGGCAGCGCTGCTCAGCCCCTCCTGCGCCAGGTAGGCGCGGAACGCGTCGGGGAGATCCGGCTCGTCGTCGACATCGGAGTCCAGGACGGCACCGTCGACTGCCTCCCGTGCGGGTGCCGGGTTGATGAGGATCGCGCCGGGGACGATCTCGGCGATCCTTTGGCCAAGGAGCACATCGGGCTCCTCGCCTGTGATCACCGGTTTGAGGAAGGTCCCGTCGTACTGGTCGGCCGCAGCCTTCAGTTCATCGAGGGTCCCGGTGAAGTTGGCCAGCCGCCGGCCGCTGGTGAGGCGTCGGGGCAGGGCCCGGACCGGCCGCCCCGGGTCGGCGTCGACGATCACCACACTCTTGGATTCGCCGGCTTCGCCGAAGTCCATGGGGAGCGGACTGCCCGCGTAGCGGGCGGTGAACTTGAGCCCCTCTACGGTCTGGGGGCGATGGATGTGCCCGAGAGCGGCGTACGACACCACCGGAATGTCCCCGGGACCGGTCTCGAAGGCCTCGTCCACGACCCGTTCGCTCGGGGAACTCCTTGCACCCGCGATCAGCACGTGGGCCGCGAAGAGCAGGATGTCCCGGCCGGGGTCGTACCCCTCGTGCAGGGCCTCCACCAGCTCCGCTTGCACCTCGCGCATCCCCTCGGCGTAGTCGGCGTACGAGGTGCCCGGCGCAGAGCGCTGCCAGAACCGGTTCGGATGCACGAACGGGATGGCCGCCAGCCGGATCCGCTGCTCACCACCGCAGGCGTCGAACGTGAGGATGCCACCGTCGTGTCCCGGGCGGAGCCGGTGGATGAAGGACAGGCCACGGCCCCAGGCCGGGCCGCTCATGTAGTTGAGGAACTCGAAGTACGCAGGGGAGTCGTGGTTGCCGGCCACAACCACGGTGGGGGCGACGGCGGCGAGTTCGCCCAGGCTGTGCATGGCGCGCATCAGATCCCGGACCGTGGGACGGGAGGAGTGGAACAGATCGCCGCTGTGGACGATCAGGTCCGGCCGGCTCTCCTGGGCGATGGCCACGATCTCGGCTAAGACGGCGTCGAAGTCCTCTTCGCGTGGATGCCCGTACAAGGTGTGACCCAAATGCCAGTCGGAAGTGTGGAGCAGTCTGCTCATGCCTTCGTGCGCCTTTCTGGAGGCGAGGCGTAGGAGGGCACCGGTGGTGCCTTACGAGCTCGGGACCTTACACGAAAATCACAGGAGAAAAACTGGGCATCACGAGTAACTGTTAGGATGCGGGCATGGACGAGCATCTGGTCGCTCTCGAGAAACGCATGCAACACCTGCAGGAAGCGATCCGGCAGGCGCTCACAGAACGCGACACCGCCCAAGTGAACCTCCTGGGCGAGGAGTTGACGCGCACCCAACGCGCCTGGAACGTTCTGTGCGGAATCAGCGACGGCCTGGAAACAGCCCGCCCGGAGCCCGCCTCCGCACCCGCCGAACCCAGCCACCGCGGCCTCCCCGTACGCGACCAGGTCCACCAGGCGCTGACCCTCCTCGCCGCACCCGCCTCACCCAAACTGCTCAGCCAGGTCCACCAGGCGTTCTACTCCAGCCCCCTGAACACCGCACGCCTGACCACCCTGCGCCGCGACGAGGAGCGCTCCTTCCGCTCCGCCCCCTACGGCCGCGCCTACTACATCTGCCCCGCACTGACCTCCGATCTGCTCTCACCGGCCCGCGCACTGCTCGCCCTGAGCACCTGGCCGCTGGAGCAGCGCGTAGTGGGACCGCTCACCCAGCGCGTCCACTTCCTCACCTCGGCCCTGCGCCTCGCGGACGCTGCCGAACACCTCGCCGGCGAAGCCGAATTGTCGCCACCCGCCCAGCAGCTCCTGCTGCACTACAGCCGCAACATCCACGGCGACACCACCCAGGGCCCGCTCGACCTGGCCGCGCTGCGCCGCGCTGCCGCTGCAGAACTGGAGATCCACGCCGACGACGACGCCGACACCCGCGCCGAAGCGGCGCGGCGCGCACGCCAGCAACTCGGCGACGCAGAGCAGATCTTCGGCAACATTCTGCGCAACACCGCCCGCCTGCGCCGTACTTCGTAGACCCGAATCCGCAATCTGCACGGCTGTGCCCTGTCTCCCCAAGGAAAACAGTGAGCTCGCTCGACACACGACTGGGCGTTTTACGCGGAACCGCGCCGCCCATTCCGCACAATGCACGAACCCTGGCAGCACTGACCGCCAACCCGGGCTGCGACCGCCGCTCCCTGATAGACGCGGCCGGCATCGACAAAGCCGCCCTCGCCGCACATCTGGGCCTGCCGCAGCCGCTGAGGAAATCCCAGCTCGCCCTCGACTACGGCCTCGCCTTCGAACACAAGGTCACCGCCCAAGCCGGAGCACCACTGCTGCCGCTGCTGCGCCAAGCCCTGGGCCTGACACTGCCCGAGGTCTCCTACGAGGACGTCAACAGTGTCGGCAGCGATGACGACAGGTCCCGCCTGCAGCTACGCCACTCCCGCACCCGCTCTCGCATCCTCAGCGCAGCACACCGCAGGTCGAACGACCCCCGCACCCTGCTCGACCACCCCGTACTGCGCCTGACCGTCGCCGGCCACCAGGCCTACCTCGAGCCCGACGTCATCGCCTTCCAGCATGACGGCGCTTTCCACATCGTCGAGATCAAATCCTTCCCCGTCATCCACGGACAGCCCGACCCGACCAAGGTCACCGCGGCCCTGACCCAGGCCGCGGCCTACATCTTGGCCCTGCGTGAACTCCTCGCCGGCGACGGCCTCCCAGGGGACCGTGTGTCCGACACCGTGATCCTGGTCAACCCGCGCAACTTCTCCCTCCACCCCACCGTCACGCCCCACAACGCCTACCAGCAGATCAAGTCCTTGAGCCGCCACCTCGCCAGACTCCGGCGCTTGCCCGAACTGCTGGACAAGCTTCCCCCCGGAACCACCTTCGACCTGGCCCCCGGCCCCGACGAGAAACCGGCCCGGCTTCGCGGTGAACTCCTCTCCGCACTCGCCACCGTGCGGGCCCGCTACACCCCCGGCTGCCGCCGCCACTGCGACCTGGCCTTCCACTGCCGCAACGAAGCCCGCAACCAGAGCAAGATTGAAGCCCTGGGCACCGCAGTCCGCGACGACCTGGCGGGAATCGACACCATTTCCACAGCCCTGGCCCTCACCGACGGACGACTGCACCCGGCACGGGACCAGCGAGACATCACCCAAGCCCTGCGCCACGCACAACGCATCCACGAAGACCTTCAGACAGGCCCCGCATGAGCCTGCTCACCTCACTCCTGCGGATGCGCGCCGCCGACACCGGCAACGCCCTGCGCACCAGCCACCTGCGCCACCTCCACCTCAGTGACCAGCCGCTGATGCTGCTGGCGCTGAAGCGAACCGGGCCCGCCGCACGACCGCTGGCCATCATGCTAGGCACCGACCCGTACCGTCCCCAGCTCCTGGTCGCGCCGCCCTCGGGAAGCACTACCCCCATGCTGACCACCCTGGCCGGCGCCGTCACCGCGTACATCGACGCCTGCCAGCAGCACCGCGAACACCTGCCCGCCACCGCCAGCAAGCCGGCACGCCAGCGCTGCACCGACGCCCCCCAGATCCTCGTCCCCAACCCCCAGACCGTGCAGCACCTGAAAGACCTCGGAGACAACCTGAGATGGGTGTGTATCCGTTGAGGGTGTCTCGTTGGGGTGATTCGCAGGGTTTTGGAATGTGATCGTGAGGGCTGGCTTCTACCGTCGCCGGTGACGAGCTCGCCGAGGTGTGCGGGCGCTGAGGCGAGGGC
>NZ_JAYMZR010000115.1:0-5533 GCF_035828615.1 Streptomyces sp. H27-D2
ATCTCGGACCTCGACCCCACCCGCACGCTCGAATCGCTCTACCTCGACCCGCTGATGAGGCGGGTGAGAGACAACCACGGCCGGGTGTACCGGGGTTACCCGCTCTCCCTGCAACTGCTCATCGACATCAAGACCGCCGGAGACCCCGCGTACCGCGAACTCTCCCGGCGGCTGCGGCTCTACCGGCCGATGCTCAGCGCGAGCGTGGGCGGCAAAGTGCGCCCCGGCGCGGTGACCCCGGTCATCTCCGGCGACCGGGCCGCGCGGGTGCCGATGGAGGCCGAGCGGCTGCGCTACGCCTTCTACGACGGCCGGCTGGAGGACCTGGGCAGCGGGGTCCCGGCCTCCTTCATCCCGCTGATCAGCACCAACTGGACGCTCAGCTTCAGTTGGCAGGGCGAGGGCCCGATACCGCCGGCCGAGCGGACGAAGCTGCGCCAGATCGTGGAAACGGCACACGCCGCCCGTCAACGGGTCCGCTTCTGGGCCACCCCGGAGCTGCCGGGCCCGGCGCGCGAAGCGGTGTGGCGCGAGCTGCTCGCGGCCGGGGTCGACCACATCAACACCGATGACCTGGCGGGCCTGGCGGCCTTCCTCCGGGCGAACGACCGGCATTAGGCGCTCGCGCCGGCCGCCCCTGAGGTCCGCTCCACGCTCCAGGCCGCCTCAGACCGGCGGAGTGTCCCTGAGATCGTCGAGCAGGTCGCGGAGGACGGGCGCGGGGACCGACGGCAGCAGCTGTGCGACGGCCTGGAGCAGCTTGCCCAGGACGAACGTGGTGTCGGGGGTGGATCGCACCATGGTGCGCACCGCCTCGGTGTCGCCGTGCGCTACGGCTTCCAGCAGCAGTGCGACGTCCGGTGCGGCCTCTTCCTCGGTCGACACCCAGCGGGTGTCGGCGGGACTGCGGCGGGCCAGATGCCGCAGTACCCGATCGGCGACGTCCGGCTGATACGCCTTGCGCACGGCCTCGTTGGCGATCCAGGTCAGCGCGGAGACCAGGTCCTTGATTCCGTCGGCCGAGTCGTCAGCCGCCGAGTTCGCCGGTGTGTCCACCCTGGCGGCGTCGCTGCCGCCGCCGGGCAAGGCCGCGTCGAAGGCTTGCTGGTTGCCGTGGCGGAACGCGAGCAGCAGATGGGCGGCCCTCGCCTTCGAATCGGTCACGCGGATTTCGGATATCTCGCCGGTCATGCGCAAATCGTACTGTTGCGGCTGCCATCCGGTGCGGGCGGCGGCCTCCGGTTCGCGGCGGCGGCTCCCGGCGGGCGTCGTGGCGCTACGCCCGCCGGGCGGCGGGGGCCGCGGCGGGCTGGGCCGTGGGCCGGTCCAGGAGCGCCTGTACGACGGAGTGGGCCGCGCCCAGCAGCGGGCCGTCCGGGCCGAGCCGCGAGACGGTGATGTGGTGCTGGGCGACCCGGCTCGCCAACTCCGCCTCCAGCGCGGGCAGCAGCCAGGGCGCGAGCCGGGCGAGCGCGCCGCCGAGGATCACCGTCTGCGGGTCGAGGAGGTTGACCGTGCCGGCCAGCGCGATGCCCAGCGCCTCGCCCGCGGCGCGCAGCGCGGTGCGCACCCGCTCGTCGCCCGCCGCCGCCCGGGAGGCCAGCGCGGCTGTGCGGGAGACGCCTGCCGGGCCGCCTGCCCCGGCCTCGGCGGGCTCCGCCGGGAACTCCGCCGGCTCCGGAGGGACCCCGGCGGCGCGCAGGACCGCTTCCTCGCCCGCGTACTGCTCCAGGCAGCCACGGCCGCCGCACGCGCACGGGAGCCCTTCGGGGTGCACCGGTACGTGGCCCAGCTCGCCCGCGAAGCCGTGCGCCCCGCGCAGCAGCCGGCCGTCGATGACGACTGCCGCGCCGATGCCGATCTCGGCCGAGACATGGACGAAGTCGCGGGGCCGCGGGGTGTGTCCGCCGCGCCACAGTTCCGCGAGCGCGCCGAGGTTGGCCTCGTTGTCGACGATGAGGGGGAACGACGGGGCGAGGGGTGAGGACAGGTGCGGGCCGGGGGAGACCGAGCTGATGGAGGACGGGCCCAGCGCCGGGCCGAGGTCGACGTGCCGCCAGCCGAGGTTGGGGGCGCGGACCACGGTGGTCGAGCCTCGCGCGACGAGGCCGGGCACGGAGACCGCCAGTCCGACCGGGCGCAATCCCTGCTGCTCGGCTTCGGCCGACACCCGGGCGAGCAGCGCCGTCAGCTCGGCGAGGACCGGCGTGGGGGCGCGCTCCCGGTTGCGCGCGCACCACCCCCCGCAGGTCCATGGCGCACACCGCGATGTGGTCCACCCCGATCTCCGCGCCGATCCCGACAGGCCCGCGGTCGTTGAGCGCGAGCGCCGTGCCGGGCCTGCCGACCGAAGCGGGTTTCGTCGGCCGGCCGAGCTCGACGAGCAACTCGGCGCGGGTCAGTTCGTCGACGAGGGTGGAGATGGCCGCGCGGGTCAGGCCGATGTGCGCGGCGACGTCGGCGCGGGAGAGCGGGCCGTGGCCGGCGATGGCGTGCAGCACGCGGGACAGGTTGCGTTGGCGCATCGCCTGCTGGGTGTTCGGCGTGGACGTCGGCGCGGGCGCGGCCATGTGACGGTCTCCTCCGGTCGGTGGTCGGGATGGGGGATACGGGCTGAGGGGATTTCGGAGCCGAGCTCAGATGCTGGTTCGGGCTCGGGGCTCGGACCCTGCTCGCGCGCCCCGTCCGCCCGCCCCCGCGCGCCCCTCAGTCCTCCACCGCCCCCGACCGCCCCGTCCGCAGCAGCGGCCCCGCGTCGGCCAGCGTCGCCGCCAGCCGGTCGATGGCCGCGTCGTCGCGCGGCACCGCTTCGTACGACGCACCGTCCGCCGTGCGCCAGCGGCGGGCGACGGCCGCCGGGTCCTCGCCGGTGAGCAGCGCGGCGGCCTGCGCCGCCGCGCCGAGGGCGACCAGCTCGCGGGCCCTGGGGACCTGCACGGGGCGTCCTGAGAGCCGCAGGATGGTGTCGCGCCAGGCGGCGCCCTGCGCGCCGCCGCCGATGAGCAGCAGCGGGGTGGCGGGGTCCGCGTAGGCGTCGAGGACCTTGTCGAGGGCGCTGAGCAGGGCGAAGACCGCGCCGTCGTAGGCGGCTTGCAGGACATGGCCCGCCGTCGTGTCGTGGCGCAGACCATGCAGCAGTCCGGTGGCGTACGGCAGGTTGGGGGTGCGTTCGCCGTCGAGGAAGGGCAGCAGAACCGCCGAGCCGCCCGGTTCGACGGCTTCGCGGTCGCGGCCGAGCAGCGCGGCGATCCGGTCCACGGCCAGGGTGCAGTTGAGGGTGCAGGCGAGCGGCAGCCAGGCGTCGCGCGCGTCGGCGAAGCCGGCGACCGTTCCGGTCGGGTCGGTGGGGCGGCCGGTGGAGACCGCGTACGCGGTGCCGGAGGTGCCCAGGCTGAGCACCGGCAGGCCCGGGCGCAGGCCGAGCCCGAGGGCCGCGGCCATGTTGTCGCCGGTGCCGGTGGCGACCAGAGTGCCGGGGATCAGCGGGAGTTCGGACCGCGGGCGGACGGTGCCGGCCGTCTCTCCGTGGGCCAGGACGCGCGGCAGCCGGTCGGGGGAGAGTCCGACGAGGTCGAGGATCTCCTCGTCGTACGACTCGGTCGAGGAGGCCCACCAGCCGGTGCCGGAGACGTCGCCGCGGTCGGTGGTGCCCTGGCCGGTGAGCCGCTCGGTGAGGTAGTCGTGCGGCAGCCGCAGGGCGGCCGTGGTGCGGGCCGCCTCCGGCTCGTTGTCGCGCAGCCAGGCCCACTTGGTGACGGTGAAGGCGGCGGTGGGCACACTGCCGACCCGCTCCGCCCACGCCTTGGGGCCGCCGAGGCGCTCGATGAGCCGCTCGCTCTGCGGGGCCGAGCGCACGTCGTTCCAGAGCAGGGCGGGGCGCACCGGCCGGCCGGCGGCGTCGAGGGTGACGAGGCCGTGCTGCTGGCCGGCGACGGACACCGCGCCGGCCTCCCGCGCGGCCGGTCCGCACTGGCGCAGCGCTTCGCACAGCGCCGTCCACCACTGTTCGGGGTCGCTCTCCCGCCCGCCTGTGCCGCCCACCGTGTGCGGCGCTTGCCCACTGGCGACGACCCGGCCGCTCGCCGAGTCGACGAGCAGTGCCTTGGTGGACTGAGTGGAGCTGTCCACGCCGACGACGAGCGGTCCTTCGGATACGGCCATGCTGCTCTCCCGTCAGAAGCTGGTCCCGGCTGGCTGATCTCCTGGCTGACTGAGGGCTTCTCCGGAGTGCTTGAGCATACTAATTTGTTAAGGGCCATGACGAAATAGTCGAGGGAGCCACCGTGAGCTATCAGCCCACCCCCGAGGACAAGTTCAGCTTCGGCCTGTGGACGGTCGGATGGCAGGGCCGCGACCCCTTCGGGGACGCCACCAGACCGGCGCTCGACCCGGCCGAGTCGGTGCGCAGGCTCGCCGCACTGGGCGCGTACGGCGTGACGTTCCACGACGACGACCTGATCCCCTTCGCCGCGTCCGAGAGCGAGCGCGAGGCACACGTCAAGCGCTTCCGGCAGGCGCTGGACGCCACCGGGCTGATCGTGCCGATGGCGACCACCAACCTGTTCACCCACCCGCTGTTCAAGGACGGCGCGTTCACCGCCAACGACCGGGACGTACGGCGCTACGCCCTGCGCAAGACCATCCGCAACATCGACCTGGCGGCCGAGTTGGGGGCCAGGACGTACGTCGCCTGGGGAGGGCGCGAGGGCGCGGAGTCCGGCGCGGCGAAGGACGTGCGCGCCGCCCTGGACCGGATGAAGGAAGCGTTCGACCTGCTCGCCTCGTATGTCGTCGAGCAGGGCTATGACCTGCGCTTCGCCATCGAGCCCAAGCCGAACGAGCCGCGCGGCGACATCCTGCTGCCGACCGTGGGCCACGCGCTGGCCTTCATCGAACGGCTGGAGCGGCCCGAGCTGTTCGGCGTCAACCCGGAGGTCGGCCACGAGCAGATGGCCGGACTCAACTTCACCCACGGCATCGCCCAGGCGATCTGGTCCGGCAAGCTCTTCCACCTCGACCTCAACGGCCAGACGGGCATCAAATACGACCAGGACCTGCGCTTCGGCGCGGGCGATCTGCGCTCCGCGTTCTGGCTGGTGGACCTGTTGGAGACAGCGGGCTACGAGGGCCCGCGGCACTTCGACTTCAAGCCGCCGCGCACCGAGGACCTCGACGGGGTGTGGGCCTCGGCGACGGGCTGCATGCGCAACTACCTGATCCTCAAGGAGCGAGCGGCGGCATTCCGCGCCGACCCGGCCGTGCGGGAGGCGCTGCTCGCCTCACGGCTCGACCAACTGGCGCAGCCGACGCTGGGCGAGGGCGAGACGCTCGCCGGGCTGCTCGCGGAGCGGGCCGTCTACGAGGACTTCGACGTGGACGCGGCGGCCGGGCGCGGGATGGGCTTCGAGCACCTGGACCAGCTCGCGATGGACCACCTGCTGGGCGTCCGCGGCTGACCCGGGCGTCCGCGGCCGACCGGTGCGGGGACGGTCGACCCCGTCGGGGGACGGAGACGGCGCCTCCCGCTGGATAC
>NZ_JAYMZR010000115.1:5543-15724 GCF_035828615.1 Streptomyces sp. H27-D2
ATACGGGAGGCGCCGGGGTGAGCGGCCTGCTGCGGCTCGGGCGGCGGACCAGGGACTCAGCGGGGGCCGCGGGTTGTGCGGACTCGCCGGCTGTCGGCTCAGCAGTGGTTGGGGACGTTCCCCTTGTCGTTGCCCTTCAGGTAGATGGCGCTGACATAACCCGTCCCACCGCTGTTGAGCTTGAGCCGCACCCAGTTGCGGTTGCTGATCCCGTGGTCCCTGACCAGGTCGCCTTCCAGCCAGCACTCCCCGGTGTAGCTGTAATCCTTGTTGACGACGCTGACCTCCCGCTCCCCGTTCGCGGGTCCGGCCTTCACCGATCCGTGCGTCCAGGCGACGACCATCGTGTCCGCCATGGCCGGTGCGGCCCCCAGCAGTGTGACCCCGACCAGCGCCGCGCCCGACCCGCTGAGGAAGAGCGCGCGCTTCATCCTGCTACCGAACATGCATATCTCCCGTTGACGATCCTGTAGCTGCGGACCAGGGGAGTGGCCGCGGTCCGCGCCCCTGATCCGGTGCGCACCACGCTTCCGCATGCCGTCGGCGGGCTCAATCCCTCAGTGGGGTGGGCGCGTGGACTGGTGTTCCCGGCGCACCGCGATCATCACACTCAGCCCTTGTCGGCCCGGGGTCCGGGCGGGCCGGTGTCCGGCATCTCGCCCACCTCGGCGGCGGCCGGGTCCAGCACCCGGGCCAGGAAGGTACGGGTGCGCGGGTTCTGCGGATCCCCGATGACGCGGGCCGGCTCGCCCTCCTCGACGATCACCCCGGCGTCCATGAAGACGACCCGGTCGGCGACCTCGCGGGCGAAGCTCATCTCGTGGGTGACCACCAGCATGGTCATGCCCTCGTCCGCGAGCGAGCGCATCACCGCCAGCACGTCCCCGACCAGCTCCGGGTCGAGCGCCGAGGTCGGCTCGTCGAAGAGCATCAGCTCCGGCTCCATGGCGAGCGCGCGGGCGATCGCCACCCGCTGCTGCTGCCCGCCGGAGAGCTGCGCCGGATACGCCGACTCCTTCTCCGCGAGGCCGACCCGTACGAGGTTGGCCCGGCCGATCCGCTCCGCGTCCGCCTTGCCGCGGCGCAGCACGCGCCGCTGGGCGATGGTCAAGTTCTCCAGCGCGGTGAGGTGCGGGAAGAGATTGAAGGACTGGAAGACCATGCCGATGCGGCGGCGGACCCGGTCGATGTCCACATCGGGGTCGGTGACCTCGAAGCCTGCGACGGTGACCCGGCCGGCGGTCGGCTCCTCCAGCAGGTTCACGCAGCGCAGCAGCGTCGATTTGCCGGACCCGGAGGGCCCGATGACGCACACCACCTCGCCGCGGCCGACGGTGAAGTCGATGCCGCCGAGCACCTCCACGTCGCCGAAGGACTTGTGCAGCCCCTCGACCCGGATGGCCGCCTCGGGGGTGGCGCCCCGAGGGTCCTGCGGATCCTGAGGGTCCTGCGAATTCTTCGTGAACGATGCGCTCAACGCGCTCACCTGGCCTTCGCCGTACGGGCTTCGAGCCGCCGCACCAGGTGGCCGAGCGGGAGGGTGATGACCAGGTAGCACAACCCGGCGATCAGGATCGGGGTCAGGCTGCGGTTCTGGTTGAGGGCGTCCCGGCCGAACTTGGCCAGCTCGTACTGGCCGAGCGAGAGGCCGAGCAGGTAGACCAGCGAGGAGTCCTTGGTGAGCAGGATCAACTCATTGGTGAGCGGCGGCAGGACGATCCGGAACGCCTGCGGGATGACGATCGAGACCATCGCCCGGGTGTGCGACATGCCGAGCGAACGGGCCGCCTCGACCTGCCCCTTGGGCACCGCCTGGATACCCGCCCGCATCGTCTCCGCGATGTAGGCGGCGCCGACCAGGCCCAGCGCGAGCATCACCGTGACGTACTGGTTCAGCGCGACCTGGAAAGCCAACGGCACGCCGAAGCCCAGGGCGATGAAGACCAGCAGCGCCGGAATGCCCCGGAAGAACTCGATGTAGCCGACGGCCAGCCACCGGTAGGGCGGCACCTGCGAGAGCCGCATCAGGGCCAGGATCAGCCCGAGGGCCAGCCCGAACCCGAAGCCGAGCAGGGTGTAGATGATGGTGTTGACCAGCGCGGTACTGATGATCTCAGGGAACTGCGCCTTGGCGACCTCGACGTCGAAGAACGCCCGGCGGATCTCACCCCAGTCCGCGGCCAGCGCGACGGCGAGCAGGACGACGGCCAGGACGGCGTATTGGGCGCCGCGGATGAGCCGCGCCCGCTGTCGACGAGACATCCGCATCACTTCTTCGGCGCGGTGCCGAACCACTTCTTGTAGATCGCGTCGTACCGGCCGTCCGAGCGGGCTTCCTTCAGCACCTCGTCGATCTTCTTCTTGAGGGCCTTGTTGCCGGTGCGCACCGCGATCCCGTACTGCTCACCGGTTTGGAACTCGGCCACGACCTTGGTGTCCGGGTTCTGCTTCGCGTAGTCGTAGAGCACGCCGTTGTCATTGATGCCCGCCTCGACCTGCCCGGTCTTCACCGCGGTCAGCAGCAGCCCGAGGTCCTCGAACTGGACCGTCTCAACGCCCTTGGCCTGCTTCTTGGCGTACTCCTCACCGGTGGTGGAGGCCTGCACGCCGAGCTTCTTGCCCTTGAGGTCGGCGAGCGTCTTGTACGCCTTGCCCTTCTTCGTGAGCAGCGCCTGCGTCGCTTCGAAGTACGGGTCGGAGAAGTCCAGGTTCTTCTGCCGCACCGGGGTGATCGTCATCCCCGCCGCGGCCAGGTCGCACTTGCCGGCGTTGAGATCCTCACCGGTCTGGATGCCCTCGAAGGGCGTGTCCACGATCTCCTGCTTGACCTTGAGGTCCTTGGCCACCAGGTCGACCAGGTCGACGTCGAAACCGACGACCTTCTGGCCCTTCTTGACCTGGAAGGGCGCGTACGGGAGATGGGTACAGGCCATCAATTTGCCGGGCTTGACCAGCTCGACGTCCTTGCCTTCGCCGCCCGTGGTCTTGGTGCTGCTGCACCCGGCCAGCACCGCGACAGCGGCGGCGGCCGCTATGAGGGGCAAGGGGGATCGGGAAGACACGGTGCCTCCAGGGCAGGATCGGCTTTCGTTCCCACGAGTCAGTGAGTTGCGCTGAATCCTGCCATCGGCGGTGGCCGCTGTCGTCGCCGCTGGGGTTGCGACCACGTAACGACCGGCTCCAGCCTGCTGTTACTTCTGCGGGCGGGGGCCAAGGCGGGGTGCAGAGCGGGGGGCGTGACGGGCCCGGGGACGGGCGCGAACCGACGCGTGGCGCGCCCCCGGCCGAGCCCCCAGCCGAGCCCCCAACCGCGCCCCCGCGTCCGGCCCTCAGTCAGCCCTCGGCCAGCAGAATCGCCAGCGCCGCCGCCGGATCGTGGTCGGCGGGCCCGGCCGGCCACCAGCTCCCGCGCTCCTTGCGGTACGGCCACCAGCGCCCGTCCCGCCCGTAGCGCAACTGCGCGTCGCTGCCGACCGCCGTCCAGCGGTTACGGGTGGCCCGCAGCCGGGGCCGCTCCTCGTCGTCCGCCCAGGCGGCGGCGAGCCCCGCCCGCGCGCGGGCCAGCGCGTCGGGACCGGGCGTCCAGTCCTCCTCCAGCACGTCGAGGCCGGCCGCCCCGCCGTGCTCCCAGGCCCGTACGGCCCGCGCCAGATCGGCGCGCTCGCGGCCCGAGCCGGTGGCGAGCCGGGCGGCGACCGGCGACCGCGGGGCGCGGGCGGCCAGCCGTACCGCGTCCTGCCAGGGCGTCAGCGCGGCAGGCGGCGCGGTCTCGGCGTGCCACGGGGACAGTGCCTCCGCGAGCAGCCGCTGCGCCCGCGCGGCGGTGTCCGCGACGAGGAAGCCCAGGGCGGCGACGTCGATGCCGGGCGCGCCGGCCGCGCCGGGCGCGGGCGGCCTGCCGCCGTCGAGGACCGGCGGCGGGCCGGGCTCGGCGACCCGGGGCGGCGCGGGGGGCCGCGGCGGCAGGATGTCGCGCGCCGCGGACGGCTCCAGCGCGCCGACCCCCGCGGGCGGCTGCGCGGGGGCGGGCGCGGACTCGTGCCCGACCGCCCGTGCCGCGCTGCGCCGTTGCAGTTCGTCGAGCAGCTCGCGCTCACCCCGGCCGCGCATCAGCAGCAGCACGAACGGGTCCTGGTCGAGCAGCCGCGCCACCTGGTAGCAGAGCGCCGAGGTGTGCGGGCAGTGGTCCCAGCTCTCGCAGCTGCACTCCGGTTCCAGGTCGCCGATGCCCGGCAGCAGGTCGACGCCCGCGGCGGCCGCGTCCTCGACGAGGATCGGCGGCATCTCACGGTCCAGCAGCGCGGCGATGTGCCCCGACCGGTCGGCGACCATGTCGAGCAGCCGGTCCCAGTCGGCCTCGCCCAACTGCTGGAGCAGCACGTCGGAGCGGTACGCGGTGCGGTCCCGGTCCTGCACCACCGCGGTGATCCGGCCGGGCCGCACGGAGACCGCGCCGACCGCGCCCTCGCGGGCGTACTTCCGTCCCCGCCTGAGCTGTTCACCGTCCAGGGCGGTGTCCTCCATGGCCTTGAGCCAGGCCCGGCCCCACCAGGTCTGCGCGAACCCGCGCCCTTGGGCAGGCGGCAGCGCCGCGAAGGTGCGCTCGGGGGCGGCGGCCCCGGGGTCGTCGTGGGCGGGGGGCGTGTCGTCGGCGTGTGCGTCGTCGGGGTGCGTGTCGCTCATCGTTCGGTCCTCCGCAGCTCGACCAGCTCTGCCAGCTCGGTGTCGGTCAGCTCGGTCAGCGCCGTTTCGCCGGAGCCCAGCACCGAATCCGCCAACTCCCTTTTGCGGTTGAGCATGTCGGCGATCCGGTCCTCGATGGTGCCCTCGGCGATGATCCGGTGCACCTGTACGGGGCGGTGCTGCCCGATGCGGTACGCGCGGTCGGTGGCCTGCGCCTCGACCGCCGGGTTCCACCAGCGGTCGTAGTGCACGACGTGCTCGGCGCGGGTCAGGTTCAGACCGGTGCCCGCCGCCTTCAACGACAGCAGGAAAACAGGCACTTCACCGTCCTGGAAGCGCCGCACCATCTCCTCGCGGCGCGGCACCGGCGTGCCGCCGTGCAGGAACTGGGTGGGGATGCCGCGCGCGGCCAGATGCGTTTCCAGCAGCCGGGCCATCTGGACGTACTGGGTGAAGACCAGCACGCTCGCGTCCTCGGCGAGGATGGTGTCCAGCAGCTCGTCGAGCAGCTCCAGCTTGCCCGAGCGGCCCGCGATCCGCGGCTGCTCCTCCTTGAGGTACTGCGCCGGGTGGTTGCAGATCTGCTTGAGCCCGGTGAGCAGCTTGACGACCAGGCCGCGCCGCGCGAAGCCGTCTGCGCCGGAGATCTCCGCGAACGTCTCGCGCACCACGGCCTCGTACAACCCCGCCTGCTCGTTGGTGAGCGAGACGGCGCGGTCCGTCTCGGTCTTGGGCGGCAGCTCGGGCGCGATGCCCGGATCGGACTTGCGCCGGCGCAGCAGGAACGGCCCGATGAGCCTGCCGAGCCGCTCGGCGGCCGACGGGTCGGCGCCGCCCTCGACGGCCTGTGCGTAGTTCCTGCGGAAGGCGCCGAGCTTGCCGAGCAGGCCGGGGGTGGTCCAGTCGAGGATCGCCCACAGTTCGGAGAGGTCGTTCTCCACCGGCGTGCCGGAGAGCGCCACCCGCGCTTTGGCGTCCAGGGTGCGCAGCTGCTTGGCGGTCGCCGAGAACGGGTTCTTGACGTGCTGGGCCTCGTCGGCGACGACCATGCCCCACTGGCCGCGCTCCCCGGCCGCGGCCAGCCGCCGGGCGTCCAGCCGCATCGTGCCGTAGGTGGTGAGGACGAACTCGCCGTCGGCCAGTTCCTGGAGGTCGCGGGCGCTTCCGTGGTAGCGGCGCACCGGGGTGCCGGGGGCGAATCTCTCGATCTCGCGCTGCCAGTTGCCCATCAGGGAGGTCGGGCAGACGACGAGGGTGGGGCCGGCGGCGGCCGGGTCCTGCTGTCGGTGGAGGTGCAGGGCGATCAGGGTGATCGTTTTTCCCAGCCCCATGTCGTCCGCGAGGCAGGCCCCGAGGCCGAGCGAGGTCATCCGGTGCAGCCAGTCGAGGCCGCGCAGTTGGTAGTCCCGCAGGGTCGCGGTGAGGGCGGCCGGCTGCGGTACGCGCTCGCCGGCGGCGGCGTCCGCGCGCTCCGGGTCGGCGAGCCGTTCGCGCAGCGCGGCCAGCCAGCCGGTGGTCTGCACCTCGACCCGGCCGCCGTCCGCCTCGGTGGTGCCGGTGAGGGCCGCGCCCAGGGCGTCGATCGGGGTGATCTTGCGGTCCTGCCGCTCGCGCGCCCGGCGCAGCGCGTCCGGGGTCGATCAGGACCCACTGGTCGCGCAGCCGGACGACCGGGCGGTTCGCTTCCGCCAGCCGGTCCAGCTCGTCCCGGGTGAGCTCCTGGTCGCCGACCGCGAACCGCCAGCTGAAGCTGAGCAGCGCGTCGGCGGAGAGGAAGGACGGCAGTCCTGACCCGGCCCCGCCGGGCTGCCCGCCGTCCTGGCTCTCGCCCTGGGGGCCGTCGTCGGGCGGGCCGACGACGGCTCGTGCGGTCAGCTCGCGCGCCACCTCCTTCGGCCAGTGCACTTGCACCCCGGCGGCGGCGAGCGCTCGGGAGGCCGGGCCGAGCAGCTCGGAGACCTCTTCGTCGGCCAGCTCGATGGCGTCGGGGACGGCGGCCGACAGCAGTGGGGCCAGCGCCGCCCAGGCGCCCGCGGCGCGGCGCAGCGTGAGCAGGGCGTCCATCCGGGCGCGCGGACCGAGGGCCGCGCCGGCCGGGGAGTCGCCCGCCCAGACCTCGGCGGCGTCGGCCACCAGCGTCGGGTCGGTGAGGCTGTGCAACTGGAGCACGGCCCGGAAGCGCGGGCCCCCCGGCGCACGCCCCCCGGCGTCGGCGGTGTCGGTACGGTCGAGGCCGTCCGCGTCACCGGGGTCGTCGTCGAACAGGCCCGGAACCTCGACGCGCAGCGAGACCCGTACGCCCGCGTCGTGGCCGGCGGCGACGTCGGCGGCCACGACGCGCTGTTCGGGCAGTCGCTGCGGTTCGGCCGCGGCGAAGGCCGGGCCGCCGGCGGCGAGCGCGGCGGCGGGGGAGCGAGGCAGTCCGTCACCGACCGCGTCCAGGAAGGCGCGCAGCAGCCACTCCGGTTCGGGCAGCAGCCAGGGCTCGCCGCCGGGCAGCGGGACCGCGTGGGCGTACGGCGGCATGGCGGCGGCGAGGTCGCGCACCCGCGCCAGATCGGCGGCGTCCAGCGGGCCGAGCCGCCAGGCGTCGTACGCCCCGGGGCTCAGTCCGGGCAGCAGCCGCCCGCGCGCGGCGAGCTGGAGGGAGAGCAGCGAAGCGGCGCCCCAGAAGGCGGCCGCCGTGCCGGCTCCCGCGGCGCGCGCCCGGGTGAGGATCGGCAGTGCGTCGGGGACGGGCAGGAACAGGGCCGGCACGGTGCGCGCGACAACTTCGGCGTTCTCGGGGAGTACGACGATCAGCTCGGTGACGTCGGCGCTTGCGGCGTCCGCGAGCGGCGGTTCGCCGTCCGGCCGCCAGAAGGCGACGTGGCCGCCGCGCGGAGGATCGGCGGGCAGAAAGACCGCTGCGCAGTGGGAGAGTTCGGAGATCTCGGAGGGCGTTGCCGCGGGGAGTGATGCCACAGTGCTGACGCATTCCTCAAATTTGACTAGTGGTGACCGGAGCGGTCGAGGGTACCCGAAACGGGAGCCCTGCCGAGAACCCTCCAAGGACCCCTTTGGTGAGGCTGGTCACAGGATCTTCCTCCGTGGTACACCTGGCCCCCCTGTCGCATCCGGGGGATGACCCCCGGGTGGATCCGGGTGGTGCCGCCATGGCCGCAGGGTCGCCGTCGTCGGTAAGTTGATCAACGACGGCGAACCGACGACCAACCGGAGATCCCCATGCCCCAGGCCACCGTGACTGTCCCCGTACCCGCGGCGGCCGAGGACAGCACCGATGTGGCGGGCAGCGAATTCGCTCCCCTGCTCCGACAGGTCAGGCAACACGGCCTACTGGAACGTCGCCGCGGCTGGTACGCACTCGGCATCACCCTCAATCTCCTGGTCCTGGGCGCCATCGGCACCGGCGTCGTGCTGCTCGGCGACAGCTGGTGGACCCTGCTGCTCGCGGTCCCCGCCGCCGTGTTCTCGGCCCGCACCGCCTTCGTCGGACATGACGCGGGGCACGCCCAGATCGCGAAGAGCCGCCGCGCGCACCGCGTCATCGGCCTCATCCACGCCAACCTGCTGCTCGGCATGAGCCGCTCGTGGTGGAACGACAAGCACAACCGGCACCACGCCAACCCGAATCACATCGACAAGGACCCGGACGTCGGCGTCGGCGCGCTGGTGTGGACCCAGAAGCAGGCAGCCGAGCGCGAGGGCTTCCTGCGCTGGCTCACCCGCAACCAGGCCCGGCTCTTCTTTCCCATGCTGCTGCTCGAAGGCATCGCGCTGAAGATCTCCAGCTTCCAGGACCTCAAGCGGCAGCAGCCGCGCGAGCGCGTCGTCGAGGGCCTGCTGCTGACCGCTCACCTCATCGGCTACTTCGCTCTGCTCCTGTCGGTGATGTCTCCCGGCAAGGCGGTCGTCTTCGCGCTGGTCCAGCACGCGCTCTTCGGCCTCCACCTGGGCATGGCCTTCGCGCCGAACCACAAGGGCATGGAGATGCCCGACCCGGACGGCGAGCGCTGGGGCCACCTCAAGCGGCAGGTCCTCACCTCCCGCAACGTACGCGGCGGCCTGCTCACCGACTGGTTCCTCGGCGGCCTCAACTACCAGATCGAGCACCACCTCTTCCCGAACATGCCGCGCCCCAATCTGCGGCGCGCCCAGCCGCTGGTCCGCGCGCACTGCGCCGCACTCGACGTCTCGTACGCCGAGACCGGACTGATCGCCTCCTACGGGCAGGCGCTGCGGCACATGCACGAGGTCGGGGAGCCGCTCCGCGCCCAGTAGCGCAGTAGCGTGGAACGCGGAGGGCGGCGCGCCCGTTCACCGGATGAGTGCGACCGCAGACGGTCGCGGAGGAGGCATGGACATGTCCAGGAATGCGCAAGTCGCCGTCGGCGGAGTGGTCGTCGGCATCATCCTGCTCGCGACCATCGGCTGGTTCGGGCTGCTGGTACTGATCGGTGTCCCCGTCGCCGCCTACCTCATGCTGGACACCTCCCAGCGGCGCTGGCTGCGCCGCCGGGTCGGCCGCAAGCAGATCGGGCGCTGAGCGGCCGGGTCGGCAGCCGGACCGCTCCGGACCCCGCCGGGTCGCGCACGGCCGAGTGCTCACGGCCGAGTGCTCACGGCCGAGTGCTCCGGGCGGGCCGTCCGGAGCACTCGCCGCGCTCTGACCGCCGGGCCCACGACCTGTCGGGCGGGGCTGGGTAGAATCGCCGCGACGTGGCGTTGCGGGCCGGGCGAAGGGGAGTGCCGACCGATGAGCGGGACGGTGGCGGCGGTCAGCCGCAGCGGGGAACACGAGTTCAGCAAGCCGACGCGGGACAGCATCACACTGCTGGCCGGCCTGGGCGTCGAGGGCGATGCGCACCTCGGCGTCACGGTGCAGCACCGCTCCCGAGTGGCGCAGGACCCCACGCAGCCCAACCTCCGGCAGGTGCACCTCCTGCACGCCGAGCTGTTCACCGAGGTGGACGAGGCGGGTTTCCGGGTCGCGCCCGGCGAGCTGGGGGAGAACGTCACCACGACCGGCATCGACCTGCTCGGCCTGCCCACGGGCACCCTGCTGCGTCTCGGTGACGACGCGGTCGTGGAGATCACCGGCCTGCGCAATCCCTGCCTGCAGATCGACGGATTCGACAACGGCCTGCTCAAGCAACTGGTCGGCCGGGACGCGGACGGCAATGTCGTCCGTAAGGCCGGGATCATGAGCGTGGTGCGGGAGAGCGGAGTGGTACGGCCCGGTGACGCGATCCGGACCGTCCTGCCCGCCGAACCGCACCGGCCGCTCGAACGGGTCTGAGGCCGGCTTTCCGGGACCCGCTGCTCACCGGTGTCCGGGCCCTGCCCCTGATCGCCCGCCCCCGACCGCCTGCCCTGACCGCCCGGAGCCTGAGCGCGGCCCGCGCTCAGGCGGGCCGTACGGCCAGGCTGTCCAGCGAGGCCAGCAGCGCGGGCAGCTCCGGGCCCCGGCCGACCGGCAGCACCTCGCCCGGGTCGTC